>NZ_JBNPLX010000006.1:0-140413 GCF_050313695.1 Bariatricus sp. SGI.161 | reverse complement strand
AGAGCCAAATATCTATACATATTCGCTGGAAAGTACGATGGCAGAAAAATTTGATGCTATCTTAAAAAGAATGACTGCTTCCAGCCGGATGAAAGATTTTTACGATATTTTCTATTGGTCGCAGGTTTTTGACTTTGATGGTCGAGTATTACAGGAGGCTATTTTTGAAACACTACAGCATAGAGGCACTGTATATGAGAAGGATAGTATGGAGAAAATAAGGGCATTTGACCAAAATGAATTTCTTCGAAATCTATGGACTAATTATTATCCTGGGCCGGGGCTTGATAAGCCGGATTTTTCTTCAGTATTAAAACAGATTGATCTATTTATTGGTCCACTATATGATGCAATTCTGAGTGAAAATGAATTTTTTGGAATTTGGTCAGCAAAAGAAAATGTATGGAAATAGAGGAGATGAATAATATATTAGAAAAATAAAGCATTTTGGAAAGAAAATCGTAGTCGAACCCCCATAGACAAATCAACAATAACGTTGTATAGTAATTATAGAAATCTGGTCAATTGAATATTCATGTAATCAGGCAGAGCCAACCTCGAAAAACCTGCGGTTTTCCTCGATGTGTGGCTTCGCCAAATAGAACTACAAAAAATGTCTCTTGTGAGCGAGCTCACAGATCCATTTTTATGTATTTCTGCTTGGCTCTGCTGATTACATATTGTTTATCATTCCCGCTTGTAAGGGGATGGTAGCCGAAATATGATATCTGTTAGTAACAACAGAGCTTTCCCCAGATGTTAGCAAATGCAAAGAATCTGCTAATTTTCAGGGCTTATCTGGACTTAACAGAAAGGATATTCAGATTACCAGAATTTGATTTGAAAGCGAAAACAGTCCTTGATAATAAAGGGCTAAACATATCAGTTCTTGACAGGGATTAACAGAACCACAGAGCTCTCCTAAGCGCTAGCTGTGGGTTCGATTTACGCAGGGGACGGTTAAAAGCGGTAATGATTAGCAGAAAATGCTATGTCATGAACCGCTTTTTTTAATTTCAAGAGGTGATTTTTTCAAATACTCTAATCTGGAAATGCCAAGCATGGATGCCCCCTGATCTAAAAGAGCCATCTCTGCATCAGTAAATATTACCATAAAACATCTGTGATGTCGAAAACGAGGGTATGGGACGCTGCAGGTTTGGTGGATCTTGCTCTTAGAAAAAGAACCTCTCACTTATATGGGAAAAAGCCCCTTATACAACATGAAAATGAAAAAACCTCGCTATGGTAGAAATATGATTTTGTTGATATAATCAGAATGTGAAATGATTTGATACGGAGGAATGATAGATGGTAAAGCCAATAATGAAAGATGTGTTCTTTCTGGGACACGCCTTAGTGCCCAGACAAAAGGTCTGGTAGACCTTTTGGTCGGGAAAGTCAGAACCTGCTACAAAGGCAGATCTGCAGGTGGGAAAGGATTTACAGGACACTTTACAGGCAAATCGTGCCGGGTGTGTAGGCATGGCTGCAAATATCCGCGAAGGCAAAGTGAGAATGCGTCATGCTGGCATGTAAGCATGCGAGCGTGCCCGCGACTGAGTGCGTAGCACGAAGTATCCGCGAAGGCAAAGTGAGAATGCGTCATGCTGGCATGTAAGCATGCAAGCGTGCCAGCGACTGAGTGCGTAGCACGAAGTGATCGGTGTGAAAAAGAGAGTAATCATTGTAAATATGGGATTCGTAGATATCGTGATGTTTAATCCGGTTTTGCTGAGCAAGGATACTCCGTATGAAACAGAAGAAGGATGTCTGTCTCTTTCCGGTGTGAGGAAAACAAAACGATATGAGAATATCGAAGTAGAATATTTTGATATGAACTGGAAAAAGCAACGACAGAAACTCAGTGGCTGGCCGGCACAGATCTGTCAGCATGAGCTGGATCATCTGGAAGGAATATTGATTTAAAGAATATCAGATGGAATATGACTCCCGCCTCTTCAGGCGGTGAACAAGAAATATATATCAGTAGCGGGTGTCAATCCCCATCTGATATATGCTCCGCGAGGATGCGCAGGGATTCGGATTAGTGTTTTGTCTGCTTTGCAGACCCGAATCCCGCGCCAAGACTCGCGAGCGAGTCTTGAATAAAATTACAGGAGTGATTGCTTATGGCATCGGAACGAACCGATGAATTATACAAGGCTTTACTGGACAGGGGATATCCCAAAGAGTTCTGTGCAGAAATTGCCTATAAAAATATGAACACAGATTATACTGCCACCCGGATGCTGGGGTATTTGTATCGAGTGAGTAATCCCCGGATTGAGGATCTGGTGGATGAGATGCTTGCAATCTTAAGTGACAGAGATGCAATCATTCAGAAAAAAGAAATGGAACATGCACAGGCTGTGATCAATGAGATTTACAGAAATGGGCTATAGAGAAAAAGTCAATTTAAGAAATTTAACAAATCCGGTTTGTAGAATTAGAGAAATCAGTAGTTATGAGGAAAAAATGCAAATACGAAAATATATAACTTCCGACTGTGAACAGTTAGCAAAATTATTTTATCAAACTGTTCATAGTGTAAATGCGAAAGATTATACAAAAGAACAGTTAGACGTGTGGGCAACTGGTACAGTTGATTTGAAAGAATGGGATAAATCATTTTTGAAACATTTTACAATTGTTGCAATAGAGAATAATGAAATTGTTGGTTTTGGAGATATTGATGAATCTGGCTATTTGGACAGGTTATTTGTTCATAGAGAACATCAGAGGGAAGGAATTGCTTCTGCAATATGTGATAAATTGGAACAGGCAGTAAGCATAAGAACAATTACCACTCATTCATCTATTACTGCCAGACCATTCTTTGAACATCGAGGATACCGTGTTATCAGAGAACAAACAGTCATTAGAAATGGAATAGCATTAACGAATTTTATTATGGAGAAATAAACAGATTCAAATTGATGGAGGATAATTCATATGCTTAGGATTACTACCCCCTGTTTCGTTGAGGGCGGATGGATACCTGATTTTAACTCAGGATTTGGAGAAGATAAATCTCCGGAATTTCATATAGAAGGAATTGACGCAGAAGCAGAAACGATGGTTATTACTTTAGATGATCTTGGTCATCTTTTAGAGCCGGGATATAATCATTGGGTAGCCTGGAATATTACGCCTACAGAATGTATTCCGGGAGGTATTGCCAAAGGGAGTATTATTGAACATCCGATACATATTGAACAGGGAATCGCTTATGGAAAACACTGTTATCGTGGTCCAAAGCCTCCGTTCAACTGGAATCATGAGTATTTGTTTACACTTTATACTCTTGATTGCACATTAGAGGCTAATGAAAAGTCAAAGAAAGAAGATATTCTTAAATTAGCAGAAGGTCATATTCTTCAAAAAGCTGAACTCAGAGGAAGATATCAGCGCAAACATCGGTGATGTAATGCGGCTATTATATCTTTAGAAGGGAGAAACAGACTATGGGAAATAAATATACGGAAATTGATGAAAGCAGTTGGCCAAGGGCAGTACATTGTTCTGTTTTCAGAAATAGTGTGGAACCTGCATTTTGTGTTACATTTGAGGCAGATGTGAACGGGCTTAAAAAATATACAAAAGAGAATCACTTATCATTTACTATGGCGATGGTTCATGCTGTATGTAAATGTGCCAATCAGATTGAGGCGTTTCGATACCGTTTTGTTGATGGAAAGATTGCTTTATATGAGAGGATTGATACAGCTTTTACATATCTGAATAAGGAAACTAATTTATTCAAAGTAGTAAATGTTCCAATGATGGATGATTTGAAAGAATATTGTGTTTATGCAAAGAAAGTTGCAGAAGAACAGGAAGCATATTTTACAGGTCCATTAGGAAATGATGTTTTTCAATGCTCTCCGATGCCCTGGGTAACATATACTCATATCGTGGGCAAGTGGTAAAAAGGAACGATTCGCATTCCGTATGGCAAGGTCGATGAAGAATTGATAAAAAGAATTGCCTTGTGGTGCTACGAAATCGGAAACCATGCATGAGGAGCAATATCATGAAGCATTATTGGGATTTGTGTAGAAAACGCAGGGAGTAATGGAAGAGTTATAAAAGAAGACTTCGCGCAAAATAGATACATAGATTTTCAGGATCGCTTATCTGATGAAGGTGGGCGCTCTTTTTTTGTTCCGTTATCTCAGTTGGAGCACCTCAGGCAACCCTTGAGGAACGCTGAGTTTAATGTAAATACAGTGAAAGAAGGAAATAGTCAAATGTTAGAAATCAAAGGAAAAGTAAACACAGCCATCTGCTATGCGAAAGATATAGAAGATGAGGCATGCCATTTCATTGAAGTGATGAGGCTGAAGACAGAAACAGGTATCTGATCATTCATTCAGGCAGCAGAAACCTTGGCAAGCAGGTAGCTGAGCTTTATCAGAAACTGGCAGTGGATCTTGATCGTGGCTATGGTGAATATTTTGAAAAGAGAGATGGAAGTGTTCTTGCGGTAGGAAAAGGAAATCCTGAATGGAATTATTCCGCACCTCACGGAGCAGGAAGAATTATGTCCAGAACCAAAGCAAAAAATGAGCTTGCCAGTCCGCCGGAATCCGTGGGAATCGATGTGAAGGATTTGTAGAGATTAATCAAAACACATTTTGATGATAGAAAAAACTAAAAAATCTATCAATGGTACTTGACTTTATGAATTCGTACTGATATCCTAATGATAGGAAAAAGCAAAAATCCAATCATGTGACAGGTGAGGAGGATAATTATAAATGCACTTTGATAAAAATGATATTGAAAGATATCTTCAAGATGTATGGGATGCTATTGATGCTGGAAAGTATCAGATAGCTCCTCGACCTAAAAACAGGGAGCTTTTAACCGATTATATAATATCTGAAAGGGAAGAATTGCACCCGTTATCATATTATTTTAAATAGATATAGGAATCTTAGGAGGAAAATAAAATGGCAGGAAGAAGGAGGGCATTTTGTATGGAGTGCAGAAAAGAAACAGAATATGCACTTCATAAAACGCCAGTAACGAAATCTATTCGGGAAAAGGAGTACCAGTTTCTGATTACAACCGCACATTGCAAAGAATGCGGGTGTGAGGTTGGAGTAAAAGGAATCTTTGATTACAATGCAAAAGAAATCGACGAGCAATTTCGCAAAGCAGAAGGAATCGTCTCATTAGAGGAAATTGAAAAACTGGGTAAGATTTACAGTTTAGGAAAGGCTCCTCTGTCAATTGCGCTTGGCTTTGGAGAAGTAACAATAACTCGTTACCTTGCAGGACAGATTCCTTCAAAAGAATATTCTGATATTATGAGAGCAGCATTGTCTGATACAAAGGTAATGAAAGGATTGCTAAAAAGTAATAAGGATAAGCTTGCAGACGCTGCTTACAAAAAAGCTATGTCTGCGATAGATGAATTAGATACTTTATTTAGTGTACCATCGAAAATGCTAATGGTTATTTCTTATATTTTTGAACAATTAGGAGAGGTAACCCCGTTGGCATTACAGAAAATATTATACTTTATTCAGGGATTATATTTTTCTAAATACGGAACCCCGTTGTTTAACGACAATTGTCAGGCATGGGTTCATGGTCCGGTATATGCCGGAATTTACGATATGTTTAGTAACTTTAGATATGATCCTATTGACGATCCCAGGTTTGAGTTGTTAAAGGGAAAATCAACTAATCTCGATGAAAAAGAAAGGGAAGTGATTGATCTTGTAGTCAATACATTTGGAATGTATGGTGGAAAAGTTCTTGAAAGAATAACTCATAAAGAAGACCCATGGATTGATGCACGAGAAGGATATTCGGAGAACGAACCTTCTCAGGAAGAAATTTCAAAAGAAGCTATTAAAGAATACTTTGTTTCTGTTAGAGAAAAATACGATTTAAACACGGAAACTGGTATTATGGATTATATCCAAAATATGCTTGCTTCAGCATAGGTTGTTCAGACTTTTTTCTTTACAATAGAAAAAGCCGGGTATAACCGGATAATCCCTTGCCAAAGATTGTTCTTTGACTTATTAATTTCACAAATTCATAATATCAAAGAAATGATCCTTTAGCAAGGAGAACTTGCGAAGGGAGGAAAAACATATGGCTAAGACAGTCCATCATGGTGGTAAAGTTGGCGCAGCTGGGAAAACATTGGCTAGTAATTCGTCCAGCAAATCAGCTAAGAGCAAAGCTGGCAAAACCTTAGCAAACCATAAAAATTTATGTCATAAATAAAATATGGCATAAAATTGCCGGATTTCATCGTGTAAATGGTGAGATCCGGCGATTTTATGTGGTGATCATGTGGTCATCACTTTTTCTTTGCCTGGAAAGAGGTTCATCGATCTTATCTGTGCAAACAATCCAAAACCAATCTATGGACTGCAAAGTTATGCATTAGGAAACTGGAATGCAGTCATCTGAAGTTATCATAATAAACTGCTGACGGGATGTAGTGCGGAAGGGCACGTAAGCAGTGTCCTTTCTGATCATCTGAGTTCCAGACCGATGGGATGGAGTCAGACCGGAGCGGATCGAATGAGCAGACTCAGATGTTATGAGCAAAACTATGGACGGGAAAAATCATAGATCTCATCCGATATAGTCGCGAGCAGAGAGCGATGAAACGCACCGGGACAGATAACATAGCAGTGGAAAAAGTGTCTATGCGGGAGATTATGACAGACCATTATGATCAGGCCAGATCCTATATTGATCGACTTCAGGTAACAATTCCTGGATTGAGAGCAAAAAAGACAGCAAGCATCAGAACCAGCCTCAAAGTACTTCAATTAAAAAAATGTGCAAGGCACAAAAATAACCTTACCTGCTTGTTCAATCGAAAATCTGCAACTTGACTCTATGTCAAGGATGCGGAGCACGTGTCTTATCCTTGAGGTAGAGTTAAGGGCAGATAAAATAAAAACAGAAGTAAAGTTTAATAAACGACCCTTACATTAGATAGTTGACGAAGAAACAGGATTGTTATACACTTGGGAAAAATAAAGCGAATTCTATTATATCTTGGAGTCTCTCTAATCTTTCCCAACTGACAGTAAGTTTACACCATCCAAATATTCTTTATTTCTATACAGTGTAGGACTGTGGTGATATAATAAAGTTGTCTTTTAGATAAGCCGGCAGTCATGATTGGCAGTCGGTTTTCTCTATATATTGAGTAATAAGAATATGTGAGAGGTTTTATTCACATTATAAAATAAAGAGTATGGGGAGGGATTTCGATGATTAGCGCAGAACTAAATCATAATCCGTATTTACTTAGTACAGCGGTAAAGTTTAATGGACAGGATCCCAAAATTAATAGTCAGATTGAAAAATATGAAAAGTTACCTTTAAAAGATTGGGTTCATCTTGTGCCAGAAATCTTTTACAACGAGATGAATGGCTATGATTTCAACTTATATTTTATTGGTACTAAGCCAGACTATGAAGAGGTCAAGAGATCCTTTACGGCAAGAGGGATTAGTGAAGAAGATGTTAGGATATCTCATAAGAAAGAGATTGAAGATGCTGATACTAAGAGTAAAGAAGTTGATGCATTAGTTTCCTGGTTAGAAAATACGACGAACCGCAAGTTTAATTTTGAAGATTTTTGGCAAAAAACATCAGAAATTTTTGAAGGATCATATCCATATGTAATGATTAGAGGTTCTGTTCCATCAGATACGGGATCACTAATGTCTTTTGAGAGAGTCGAAAATGCAATAGAACTTAAAAATACAGATTTAACAAGTACGCCAATTGTATTTTATATCGATGAAGAAACCAAACCGGAATTTCGCAGAGATTTAGACATTATTCTGAAGAGGAAGGATGTTAGAAAAGAACAACTATTCTTTATGATTAGTCCGATGATGGATTGGGCTCAGGTTACAAGAGTTATCTGTGATTTGGGAGTAGAAAAACCGCAGGTGATTAATAACTATAAAGATGATTCAGTAATGATGTTTATTAGAAACTACCCTATTACGGAATTTATCAGAAGTGCTATTCAAATATTTAGAGATGAAATTGAAAAAATATCAGATGTTTTAGTAATTGAAAACAAAGAGAGTGAAATTACTAACGCTGAAATCCATAAAGAAATCGATGCATTGGAATCTGCTTTGAATTCTCTCAAAGAAGCCGATGAACACTTTGTGCAGCGAGATAATTTTGAAGTTCCATATTCCTTTATGGAAATTACGCAGATACTTATTGAACAGATTTCAAAGTGGAAAAACAGAAAAACAAAAATCACAGGAGATAGTGAAATTGAAGCAGCCGCTCATGATTATATCTACTTAGTTCAGAATGGAATCGACCGTTTCCTTTCATCGGTTGCAACAACGTATAAAGAAACAGCAGAAAAGATTGACAGAGAATTTTCTGAAGTATATGTAACTCCGGGAATAGATAAGGAATATTCTCCAACTAATATTATTCTTCCGGAACTTCAGACAATTACCATTCCTGAAATCAATGCGAAATTACTGGAATTAACAACATATGAAGAAGCAAGAAATGATTTCTTTGGTCTCTTTAAAAAACCGAATGATACGAGTGAACCAGTTATGGTTGCTACTTGTTATTTAGAGCAGTGGAGAGGTACGGTTCAGGATATTATTAGGCCTGTATTAGATCAACACATTGATCAGTGTAGTCAGAATCTGTCAAAGTATTATGAGCTTGTGGCTGAGTCCTATCACCAGCATTTATCGCAGTTGATTGACGAGAAGACAAAAGATAAGGAAATAGTATCGGCTCAATTATCTGATGAGGAAAGAAAACTTCAGGAAGATAATGACTGGTTATCTCAATTTAGAGAACAGTTGCAGACGATAGAGAGGGATTAGTTATGGAGACTGGAATAATTAGTATGCCTATAAATGAAATAGAGCTGAAAGACATGCCATTGTCTACCAGATTAAGTGTAATTGATGATGGTATTAGAAAAAAATACCTTGCTCGATTATCAGAAATGCAGATAGCACCGATCAAGAATCTTCAGCCTTTAGAGGATGATTTGATTAGCAATATTAGACTGTATCATGTGAAAGAAATGGTTTACCAGAAAGGAGAATCAGTAACGGATAAGTTCACAACCGTATTTAATACGTTGGCAACATATAACGCATCTGTATTTATTCTTATTGATTCCGATGGAAAGACTGCAAATTACTATTTAGGTGTTCGTAATAATGAGCCTGATGAATCAGCAAAAAAAAGATCAACTGTAACATTAGGCGATACATTAAAACAGACATTAATTGGTCATTTTCCGGGTGTTAAGATTGAAAACGAGGACAGAAAGAAAATCGCGGAACTGTCTAAGAAAATTTCCTGCGCAAAAAACGTAGCCTCTGTGAGTGTTGTTGGAAATATTAAATCAGATAAGAATATGACCAATGAGCAGTTCGTTCAGGGACTTGAAAAACTGTCTTTGGCAATGAGTGGTCGAGCATTCACAGGATTGATTATTGCAGATAATCAAATGCCTCAAAATATTCAGGGATTAAGGGCATTTTATCAAGACTTATATAGTAAGCTTTCTCCGTATCAGAAGGTTCAGATTTCAGACAATACTTCTACATCCACCTCAAGGGCGAAGTCTTTATTTGAAGTAGATACAAAAAAGAAAGCTGCAATGGGCGTAAGTGCTGCATTATCTATGGCCGGAGTAATAGGCGGTTCAGTTGTTGGTGGACCGGTAGGGGGTATGATCGGTGGACAAATAGGTGGGCAGTTTAATGGATTGATCAATTCATTGGCACCGAATGAACAAATTACTACGGGAAGTTCAACAACGACATCCTCATCATACGAGAATAAAGCTGTTATAGATATGATGACTTTATTAGATCAGTTATTGAAGAAAACAAATGAGTATGACAGTTATGGAATGTGGAATGTTGCAGGCTATTTCGTATCTGACGATATGTCAACAGCTGAGATTGCAGCAAGTAACTATCGCTCACTTATGAATGGTGAAAATACAGGTCATGAAGTATCTGCTGTGAATTCTTGGAGAATCAACAATGGTGTATATTTGTTAGAAGACTTCAATACCCTTACAACATATCTCTCAAGATATGCACATCCACAATTTGTATATTATAATGATGCAACTGTATCTGCAGCAACTGCGGTGAGTGGAAAAGAACTTGGACTGCATTTAGGGCTTCCTAGAGCTTCTGTTCCGGGACTTCCGGTTATTGAACATGCTGAATTTGGAAAAGAAGTAACAACTTATCAGTTGTTCCCACAGAAAACATCATTGCGTCCTGAAGATCGTATGACACTTGGTAAGGTGTTTGATCTGGGACAGATTACAAATAAAGTGGTTGAACTTGATAATAAGAGTTTGAATATGCATACGTTTATTACCGGATCGACCGGTTCCGGTAAGAGTAATACGGTATATCAGATGCTTAGCGAGATGCATCAGGACAGAATACCTTTCTTGGTAGTTGAGCCTGCTAAAGGCGAATATAAAGATGTTTTTGGAAACTGGGACGACGTAAGAGTTTATTCAACAAACCCTAAGGTGGCTGAATTAATTAATCTGAACCCATTTAAATTTCCGGATTCCATCCACGTTCTGGAGCATGTTGATGGACTTGTAGAAATCTTCAGTGTTTGTTGGCCAATGTATGATGCAATGCCGGCATTCTTGAAAGATGCAATCTTGAAATCTTATGAAATAGTAGGATGGGATCTTGGAAAGAGCTACCCCGATATTCACAGCCTGCTGCTTCTCAGTTCATTGTTCAATGTATCTCTCGACCAACTGATTAAAGGAGATATAGAGACAATGAAAGAAATGATTGACGAGCAGGAAGTTAAGAAGTTTAATTATTACGGAAACATTTTCACTATTCATCTTTTGATTTTGATGATCTCAGCGGCACCGCTATTTATTTGGTTAGAACAATATGCGGTTATACCTTTCGGGGTATTGTTCGCGATTACGATGTTTTGGGCATCAAAAGTTGAAAAAATCAAGAAAGAAAATGATATACAGACATATAAGGAAATTGTTGCATTTTGTGAAGGTAAAAAATTAGATGAAATTCATAAGATGGTTGAAGCAGGAAAACGTCCATACCAAAATATCTTAAAGGTTATTATCAGTGCTGTTGTTACAGCAGCGATTTGTTTTTTGATTGGAGGTTTAATACACATATTCTTGAATTGAGCATCATTTTGTATCTGCGGCCATAAGAACAAAGAGTCAGACGCACAGACACCAAGCTGATGAGTTTTACAAAATGAACAAGGTGGAGATAAACTACTGTGAAAAAAGAACAATTATTGTAACGGCTTTCTTTGGGTTTGAAAGCCCGACGGGTTATAGTATTACAAATCTCGGTAAGATTGAAAGCAGGTCAATTGCTAATGCTATGTTCATTCCGCCTGTGTCACCGGCCATAAAGAAGATCAAGGGTATTCTTACGGTAAATGAACGAATGAATATATGCGTTAGTCAAAGATATAGCAACAGCGAGTTGCTTGCCTGACAGATGAAGAGTTGATTGATTTTTGCGTAGAACATATGGCAAATGAAGATTGGCCTGCAGAACAGGTGCGTGTGCATATGGAAGCAGTGGTGCCGAGATTGAATCGTTGAAAATAATAGACATCGAAAATTGCATAATGAGTTCATTTTATTAAGAATTCAATTTTTCCTTCTCCGCATTCAGGAGATCAATATTGATGTTATTTTCGCTGGCGGTCTTGTCCACCCACAGATTCAGGGAATCAATGGCAAGGGACACTTCGTCTAATTTCTTACTGATAAATGCAAAATCCTTGATTTCATCATCAGTAATCTTGCCATCCCGGGCAATCTGGATCAGACGGCTGGTTAATGGGTTGATTTCATTCAGGCTGGCAATGGTCTCCAGGATGATCGTGGATAATTCTGATATTTCAATCTCTGGAACGTAGCGGCTGCCAATGGCGCATTTGTGGGAACAGTAATAATTGCAAAGGTCTGGCCGTTTATAACAGTCGGCCATCTGAATGATATCGTATGGTGTCGGTTCCTGCAGCTCGTATTCAATTTTTTCAATTCTGGAAGCGGATACACCGACCATATTCTCACTGGCCTTTTCACGAGTCAGTCCTTGGGCTTCCCGGCATAACTGATATATATTTTTATTCTCTCTTGTCGATTGTTTTCCCATGAATCATTTCCTCTTATTTCTCTAAAATTGTGAAATACACAAGGTTAAGTCCTCGCTTCTGGTGTGTACTTCTTATCCTAAAATGATTATACTGAAAACATGGAAAAACAGCAAGGATAAGGCGGATGAAATGAGGTGGAAAGATGTTATCACTATTATTTGCGATATGCATGATCTGGGTATTTGGAAAATTATTTATCTTTGGGATTAAAGCAGCCTGGGGAATATCAAAGTTCATTGTCACTGTTGTGTTATTGCCGCTGGTTTTGATAGGATTGGTAGTTGGCGGATTCATATATTTAGCATTTCCGATATTGCTTGTGGTGGGAATTGTGTCATTAGTATGTAAGAACTAAAGAGAAAAAGAAATAATTGTTTTGGGGACAGGAGCTTCATATGTTATAATGATTACACAGTGATTGGAAAAAGGAGAAGAAGAAATGATATATAATAACGTATTAGAAGCGGTGGGGCATACTCCGATGATCCGCCTGAACCGAATGGTGGATGAAGACTGCGCGGAGATTCTTGTCAAATTTGAAGCGGTCAATGTAGGCGGTTCCATCAAGACAAGAACGGCATTGAATATGATTATGGATGCGGAAGAAAAGGGAATTATCAAAGAAGATACCATTATTGTAGAACCAACAAGTGGAAACCAGGGGATTGGCCTGGCGTTGGTCGGAGCAGTAAGAGGCTACAAGACAGTTATCATTATGCCGGATTCTGTCAGTGAAGAGAGGCGTAAGCTGGTGAAGCAGTATGGGGCAGATATCCGAGTGGTACATGATGAAGGTGATATAGGAAAATGTATCAATGACTGTATTCAGATGGCGATGGATATGAAAGCGGAAGATCCAAGAGTATTTGTGCCGCAGCAATTTGAAAACATGGCCAATTATCAGGTGCATTATGAAAAGACAGGTGCCGAGATCGTGGAACAGGTCGGAAAGAAGATTGATGGTTTCTGTTCGGGAATCGGAACAGGAGGAACGATCAGTGGAATTGGTGCGGCCCTCAGGAAGGCCAATCCTGATATAGAGATCTGGGCTCTTGAGCCGGAGAATGCAGCAATCCTCTCTGGAAAGGAAGTTGGTTCACATATTCAGATGGGAATTGGAGATGGAGTGATCCCAGGTATCTTAGACCAGAAGATTTATGATGAGATCGTGATCGTGACAGATGAAGAAGCAGTTCAGACGGCAAGAGAACTGGCAAGAAAAGAAGGCCTTCTCTGCGGCATCTCCAGTGGAACAAATGTGGCAGCAGCAATGAAGCTTGCACGGAAACTTGGAAAAGGAAAGACCGTAGTAACGGTACTTCCGGACACCGCGGAGAGATATTATTCAACACCATTATTTGAAGGATAAAAGGGCGGATATCATATGGAATATAAGTTTTGGGGCTGGGAACAGGCAGATGTTATGGCTGTAACAGACCAATATAAGGGGATTCGTACACCGGCTGATTTATATGATGCACTGTCAGAAATCTGGTGTGCTAAGACCTGCGCACCAAGAATGCGGCAGAAATGGACACCGGAAAATAAGACGCTGGGACAGTGCTCGATTACAGCATTTTTGGCACAGGACATATTTGGCGGTAAAGTGTATGGCGTCTTGCGGCCTGGTGGAAATTATCATTGTTATAATGTGGTTGGGGACTGTCGTTTTGATCTGACGAGTGAACAGTTTGGTGAGGAAGTACTGGTGTATGACGGCAATCCAGAACAATTCCGCGAAGTTCATTTTGCAAAAGAGGAGAAGCGGTTAAGGTACGAATATCTGAAAAAGGAATTGGAGTTGTATTGTATGAGAGAATGAAAGAAGCATCAGCCTCCTATGATAATTGATGAACAGATTTCTATAAGAAAATGGAAAGAACTTTTAGAAAACATCTCTTGACAAGTTAGTGAAAGATAACTATAATGTAAAAACGGGTTAGATGAAACTAACCCGTTTTTATGAGGCTTGGTTAGTCTAAACTAATAACTTTCCTCGAAGGCGGTCAAGAAAACGCTGCGGGAAAAGATTTACAAGAAACTGCTGCGCATTGCTGATGCAGTGTATTCTGTGGAGAATGGAAGGAAAAACAACGTTTATTAAAGGAGGAACATTTCTATTGAATCGAAAAAAGATGTACATCATTGATATATTACTTGCGGTAGACTTTATTGTTTTAGCCCTCAGCGGCTTTGCAATTCATTTTACAGACGGGAAAGTCTGGGCAATCATGCACAGTATCACTGCAGTCCTGTGCATCGTATTGGTTGTTTTACATATCAGGAGGTTATCTGTGAATCTGAAAAAATGATTTATATTATTTTGATCATCTACTTCATTGTTAGGATTAAAACGATCCCATCAGATAGTGCGAAAGTTGAATATTAATATCGCAAAAAGTGAAAAGTATGAAGAGGTATCAGATTTGGTGAAGTTGTTCGAATGAAAAAAGATTGCGCTTAATGCGCAATCTTCAGGATGTAGATAAAGTTTATACAAAAATATCACCCAGTGAAGATGTATTTCTCCTGGTATGAAATCCGAAAGTAATCGCTTTCAAATCTTCACCTTTTTGCCAGCGTGCAAATAAATCGAGTTTGCGCTCATAGCCAAGGATGATTGCATTTATCCTGCTTTCAGTCATGTTTGTGTCAAGGGAGTAAAGATCTTTGATAAATGCAGGATCGGGCACCTTTGTTATGTCGACCAGACTGCGGTCTTTCACAAGTGAAAGTAGTCCCAGCTCTGTGCCAGAAAAGCTCTCAGTTGCTATTTTAAGCATATCTTTGTCGTTGTCAGGGACAGAATCATTTACAAACATTGACTTTCCACTATCATAAATCGGGGCAGGTTGTATAAATTTTAATGTGTCGGCATCTCTCAATACTGCTATATTAGATAAATGTCTGTCACGTCCGGAAAGGATAAAATCGGTCATAATCTGATATTCAAGAAATGGCCTTAATTCATTTTCTGACAGACCATGTTCATTGCAGACGGATATGAAATGTTCATATGTGTTGGTATCTGTTTTTTTCTTTTTTGATGTCACAATATCATAGGCGGAGATCAGTTCTGCCTTTGTAGATGTAAATAGTTCAGAGAAACAACCGTATTGATATGGTTTTCCATGTATCTCTAACAATCTGTAAGTAGTGTGATTTGAAAATCCCTGTAGTTCGTGAAGCTTTGTGGCGATAATTTCATTGAAGCATTCCTGAGATAATGCATCTCGATTTCCTTTAATCATTCCACGCTTGCCATTTCGGATAGTCCAGCATTTTTCAAGAGTTCCCTGGAGAGAACTGTTTGGTGTATAGTGTGGAATGCCATCGGGAGCGTCAGGTTCGTCATTTTCTATGTTGATATCATTGTGAAAATTATTTTCAAATAAGTTTACATCTTTCCACCGAAGACCGGAGTCAACAGGAGATATCCAGTAATAGTCGGTAAGTGAGAGCCCAAGATTTTTTGCGAGGTAGTCTTCCGGCCCCAGAAGGTCCTTGTCTACAAGCATTTGCCTGATATGTCCCTGGAAAATGGGGACGGCACGTCTTGCCCACCACTTCTTAAGCCAGTCGGTGCTGTCTGGATTATGTAATGGAGCAAGAGAAGCTTTATTCTCAAATAATTTGTAATCTTGTATAGAACCATCTTCGGTAAGATTAATCACGGCAATGGCATTATCTTGTCGTTTTAGAATATATGGTCTCATAGGCATCCTCCATTGCGAGCTTTGCCAGCAGCTCTTCTAATTTCCATTTTGCCAGTTCCTCAATAACCTGCGTAGCTTCATGCTTTACCGGCATTATTTCTTCTTCATAAGTTTTTCCGTCTTTAACAAAAGATAAACAGTACGTCTTATGCTTAATGCAGATAATAGCAGTGGTGTCATATTTTTCAGATTGAACTTTACAGGTATAAAGACACATCTTATATAGTTCATTCATTGATATACCCAGTGCCTCGGATAATGCATATAACTGTCCGCTTTTTAATTTTTCAACAGGTAGCTTGTGATTCGCCAGATCATTTAAGGTGCTGTAAGGAACACGGCTACTTCCCGCAAGCTTATACATGGATATATGATTATTTTCCAAAAAAGATTTCAACATAATTTGTTCACCTCACAATTAATTATACCGCATATGCGGTATATATACAACAAATTTTTATCGACAATGAGTTCTGTCTAGAAATGATGTGGCGAACATTCTGTTATTCCTTGCGAGTGATGAATCCCGTGCTATCACTGGTCAGGCACTGCAGACCGACTTTGGTGTAACATTATAAAAAATAGAAAGATGAAAGTGTGCTGAGGAGTCTGGAGAAAAAATCTCCAGGCTTCTTTTTTAATCTGCATAAAATGAATGTATTGAATTAGCCTTGGTTTAATAGTATAATTTTTAATAGAATGTATTAGCAATGAGGAGGAAACTGCAATGATTACTTGGAATAACTTAGATAAACTGGCTTCTTTTCAGGAGCTTTTGGATGCGAAGCGTGTGAATCTTGCTGAAGTTATGGCGGGAGAAAATGGTGCAGAGCGTGTGAAGAAATACAGCGTACCAATGGCAGAAGGCCTTGCTTTTAACTATGGTGCGAAGCAGGTGGATGATGCTGTATTGGAAGTACTTGCGAAATTGGCAGAGGAGGCTCAGCTTACAGAAAAATATGAGGCACTTTACAATGGTGAGGTGATCAATACTGGAGAGAAGCGTCTGGTACTTCATCAGCTGACCCGTGGACAGCTGGGAGAGGATGTTGTAGCTGACGGCGTGAATAAACGAGATTTTTATGTAGAACAGCAGACAAAGATTGCGGAATTTGCGAATAAAGTACATGTCGGAGAGATTACAAATGCAGCCGGAGAGAAATTTACAACGGTTGTACAGATCGGAATCGGCGGAAGTGATCTTGGCCCTCGTGCAATGTATCTGGCTCTTGAGAATTGGGCGAAGGTAAATGATACATTGAAGATGAAAGCTCAGTTTATCAGTAATGTTGACCCAGATGATGCAGCAGGTGTTCTAAGTAATATTGACATCGCTCATTCTATCTTCGTACTTGTGTCCAAATCAGGTACAACACTTGAGACATTGACCAATGAGTCCTTTGTAAAAGATGCGCTTGCAAAAGCCGGACTGGATGCATCTAAGCATATGATCGCGGTTACAAGTGAGACTTCTCCGCTTGCAAAGAGTGATGATTATCTTGCTGCATTCTTTATGGATGATTATATTGGCGGCCGTTATTCTTCAACATCTGCAGTTGGCGGAGCTGTATTGTCCCTGGCATTCGGACCAGAAGTATTTGCTCAGTTCCTGGATGGTGCAGCCAAGGAAGATGAACTTGCCAAGAATAAAGAATTGCTGGAAAATCCGGCTATGTTGGATGCATTGATCGGTGTGTATGAGCGCAATGTACTTGGATATCAGAATACGGCAGTCCTTCCATATTCTCAGGCACTCAGCCGCTTCCCGGCACATTTACAGCAGCTGGATATGGAGTCCAATGGTAAATCTGTGAACCGTTTTGGAGAACCAGTAGCTTATTCGACAGGTCCAGTTATCTTTGGAGAACCGGGAACAAACGGACAGCACTCTTTCTATCAGCTCCTTCATCAGGGAACGGATATTGTGCCACTCCAGTTCGTTGGATTTAAGAGCAATCAGATGGGTACTGATGTTGTAATTCAGGATAGTACAAGCCAGCAGAAATTGTGTGCAAATGTAGCTGCACAGATTGTAGCATTTGCATGTGGAAAAGATGATGAGAACCGTAATAAGAAGTTCGAAGGTGGACGTCCGTCAAGCATTATTATTGGAGAACAGCTGAATCCAAAATCATTGGGTGCGTTGCTTTCACACTTTGAGAATAAAGTCATGTTCCAGGGATTCGTATGGAATCTGAACAGCTTTGACCAGGAAGGTGTTCAGCTTGGAAAAGTATTAGCTAAGCGTGTACTTGCTCATGAAACAGACGGAGCATTGAAGGTATACAGTGATTTGCTGAATATCTAACAGATTATGATTTGCAAAAAAGCAGTTGTGAGAATCTCATGGCTGCTTTTCTTGTCTAAAAGACAGATTGGAGGAAGCATAGATGAAGAAACAATTACAATACACACGTATAAACCAGCAGCTCCAGAACCTGCTCAGTGCAACACCTTATCAGATTACTCAGCTTGCCAATGCATCTGCTCTTCTGGCGCAAAGCCTGGAAAATATTAACTGGTCGGGATTTTATCTTATGGAAGATGGCAAGCTGATTCTAGGGCCATTTCAGGGGAAGGTTGCCTGTATGGAGATCAAGATTGGAAGCGGTGTGTGCGGCACAGCGGTGGCAAGAGATGAGATTATGCTGGTGAGGGACGTGCACCAGTTTCCCGGACATATTGCCTGTGACAGTGCTTCGAATTCCGAGATTGTCCTTCCGATACATAAGAACGGGCATATAATCGGAGTGTTGGACATTGACAGCCCGATTCTGGCAAGATTCGATGAAACGGATCGAGAAGGACTAAGTGAATTTGTGAGGATATTAGAGGAGAAGCTATAAAATATGAAAACTTGTTTAAGTAATATGATATAAATAAGTTATATTGAACTTGTTTATGCTGTGGAGAGAAAATCTGTAAAGTAATCATAGGTGGCTGTTCCACGGGGCTACAAGTGTAATAGAGGGAGCGTTAAATATACATATAGGACGGGCAAATAATGATTCTGTTCAACTCATCATGGAATTCTTCAAATAAATAGCCATTGTAGAATTATGCGGATTATGTTCAGATTTTGCTAAGCAAATGTCGCATTTATTGAACCTTATCTATAAGAGTGATAGATTGAATCTATAATAAATCTATAGAAGGGGGAATATTATGTTATCCGTTGTACAAACAATTAATGCCTATCTTTCAGATTACATTCTGGTATTTCTTCTTGTAGCTGTAGGATTATGGTATTCTATCAAAACAAAGTTTGTTCAGGTTCGGTATCTTGGGGCAGGACTGAAAAAAATCTTTGGTGATTTGTCATTCAAGGGTGGAAAACATGGTGGAGGAATGAGCTCATTTCAAGCCGTGGCGACAGCGATTGCAGCTCAGGTAGGAACGGGCAATATTGTAGGATCTGCAGGGGCTATCCTTACAGGTGGACCGGGAGCAATCTTCTGGATGTGGATAATCGCTTTTCTTGGAATGGCGACGATCTACGCAGAAGCAACGCTTGCCCAGAAGACAAGGATTACAGATGCAGATGGAAATATCCAGGGAGGTCCGGTATACTACATAACTACTGCTTTTAAAGGTGGACTTGGAAAGTTTCTGGCAGGATTTTTTGCAATTGCCATTATTCTTGCGCTTGGCTTTTTCGGCTGTATGGTACAGTCGAATTCCATTGGTTCTACTATTGAAACGGCATTCGGTATTCCGTCATGGATCGTGGGAGTTGTATTGGTCATCATCTGTGCGTTTATCTTCATGGGCGGTGTGGATCGTCTGGCATCCGTCACAGAAAAACTGGTTCCGATTATGGCGGCTGTCTTTCTGCTGGGTGCACTTGGGGTGTTGATCGTTCGTATTAAATATGTACCAGCGACATTTGCCATGATTTTCAAGTATGCTTTTGCACCGCAGGCAATTATTGGCGGCGGAGTTGGAGCAGCTCTGAAGGTAGCGGTGAGTCAGGGAGCAAAGAGAGGACTTTTTTCCAATGAAGCCGGTATGGGTTCTACGCCTCATGCACATGCACTTGCTCAGGTAAAGACACCGCATGAACAGGGGACGGTTGCTATGGCGGGTGTATTTATTGATACATTTGTTGTATTGACACTGAATGCACTGGTAATCATCTCCACATTGTATACGGCAGACGGTCCTTTGGCAGGAGGATATACAGGTTCCGTGGTAGATTCTCTCAATAAGGCTAACTTAGCACAGACAGCGTTCGGAGTCGTATACAGAGAAAAAATAGGTGCAGCATTTGTAGCAGTATGTTTGTTCTTCTTCGCTTTCTCAACGATTCTTGGATGGAATCTGTTTGCCAAGATTAATGTTAATTATCTCTTTGGCACAAAAGCAACGAAGCCATTTATGCTGATCGCGCTGGTGTTCATTTTCCTGGGAACGGTAGCATCTAATGATCTGGTATGGGAACTTTCGGATATGTTTAACCAGTTGATGGTACTGCCAAATGCTATTGCACTGTTTGCATTGACGGGGATGGTAGTAAAAAGTCTTGACAGTATAACTTCCAAGAATAAAAAGTAGACATTCTGAGAGAACAAAAAGCGATATTCAGGTATAATGATATGCTGGATATCGCTTTTTGTTTGTAATAAATTACGTTCTAAAAGAATAAAACCATTAATATGATGGTAAAATATATTTATAAACAATTAAATTAATGGTTTAATAGAAAAAGGAGGGATGCAATAAGTTTGAAACAAAGAGGTAGCAGATAGAGTATAAATTTGAACATCACAAATAAGCCATCATATGGTGGCTGAAAATTGAATATTAACGCAACACCTAATCAGGAAGCAGGTAAAGGATCATCCTTGATGAGATAACCTCGTTGCCTTAGCAGATTAAGTGCCTGAGAAGTGGTAAGAACTTTTTCTTTGTTCACAGGACGTGATTCAAGAAAGCCTTCTGGTGTATATGGCTTCAGATCTGTAAGTATGTGCCAGATAGCGGTCAGGATCATACGACAGATAGCAATGATGGCTTTCTTGTGACCACGGCGTGCTTTGATACGTTTATAGCGAGTAGTAAATTCGGGAAGTTTCTTCGATTTGATTAAAGCATTTGCAACTTGTACTAGAACTGGTTTAAAATAGGAACCAGCACGGGAAATCCGAGTGGATTTGATTTTGCGGTCGCTTTTATCATTTCGAGGACAACATCCGGCCCAGGAGACGAGGTGTTTAGCTGTGGGGAAGACAGACATATCACCGCCAATCTCTGAAAGCACTTGAATAGCAGTCATTGGATTCTTATCGAATCCGGGAACAGTCCTTATTAAGTTTAAAGCAGCCTCATATTTATCACTGAGACGAAGGATTTCCTGTTCTACTTCTGAAATGTGCTTTTGTAATTCATCGATATGATCAAGGCATTGTCTAAGTTTCACAGCTTGTTCTTTAGAGATAGCCCCATCAATGGCCGCCTGTATTTCTTCAATGGGAGTTTTGCAGCGACCATGAACGAAAGGTGCTACATCAAATTTTTCACCAGGGTGTTGCAAAATCTGTTCTGTAATAGAACGAGAAGATTTACCAAATACATCAGAAAAAACATCATCAAGTTTTAGATTGGATACTGTAAGACAATTCTGAGCACGATTCTTTTCACCGGTAATCATGCAGGTGAGTTTGAAACGGTATCTTACAAGATCCCTAAGTTCTCTGATGTCAGCAGGTGGAATAAAGGAAGGTTTAACCATACCACACATGTATAGATCGCAAATCCATTTCGCATCTTTACGGTCGGTTTTGTTTCCTTTCATCGGTTTTGTGTATTTGGGATGAGACAGAGTAACCCAGATTTTGTGTTGCTCTAAGATATTGAACACAGGGATCCAATACTTTCCGGTAGATTCCATGCATACATCTTTACAGTTGTATTTTGCAAGCCAGTCACACAACGCATTCAATCCTTTTGTGAAGGAAGAAAAGCGAGCTTGCTTGTACTCTGTACGATTATTGGAATCAGTAATACCGATACAGGCATAGATCCATGTTTTGTGGACATCAAGTCCACAGCAATTGAATTTCAAAATTTTAAAAGACAAGTAACTACCTCCTGAATTTATAGTTATAAAACTGACAGTGACTGGTCATCCGGCGAGATCGAGTCGACTTCGGAAGAGATAAGTTTACGGGCTACTGTTATGCGCCACTCATTGATGCCTTAACGGATGACCGACAACATATATGAATACGAGGTCGCCGCTATACAGCCCCGCCACTCACCTCCACGTGTTCTGTAGTGTGTCAGTCTTATAAGAAGATAATATCAGAAGGAAAACAGATTAGATAGCGAAAGGTCAGTGCACCAGTTTCATGACGCATTGGTGTCTTTCGCAGAAAGACGGGATATATGAATGAAAAGAATTATATTACTCCAGATGCGGTTGCTGGTGAAGAGATTAAAAATGTAAGAAACAGTCTGGGACTTACACAAAAAGAATTTGCTAATTTGATTGGCTGTTCCAAACCCACCGTTGAAAGATGGGAGACATCAAGCCGTCCTGTAAAAGGACCGATCGTGCTTTTGTTACAATATCTGAAAGATAATCCGGGGTATATTCAGAAGATAGAAGTTCCTTCAAAAGCATATCCTCTTAGGCTCTGGTACATGCATGATCAGACAGTATGTACAATTATTGATGTTGATGAGTCAAGACAGAGAATTCGAATTAAAAATTATGCAAAGCATATTATGTTTCGTGCATTTGGGAAGATAGAGGATCCGGATTATGATATGTATATGGATTTTATAGAATCCAGATGTTTCCCAAGAAGTAGAGATAAGATGAAGCTAATATTACAGGATCTGGATCTGCCGTTTTATGACCCATTGATGATCATAGAAAAGACGGAAGGAAGGATGGCAGAAGACCATTTCTGGATTCGAATTGAGAGGTAAAAAATGGTTGAATTATTTGAGCAGGACATGAAAACGAATGACAGACAGTCCTCCAAAGGAAATCAATTAAAATGGAAGAACAGAGGAACCTGGTATAAGGCAGATTATTACGCTGGAGCGACTTTTTTACAATTATTTTGGAGAAAGTCTATATAAAGCAATATATCGGATTACGGATTATGAAGACCGGCTGATTTTCCTGGTTGAGCAGATAGAAAGAATTACAGGGCTGAAAGAATTTGGAAAGTATATGAATAAACTATTTACACTGGATGCTCTTATTCTAAACGAGGATAGACATACACATAATATTGCAGTGCTGATGAATTCGCAAGGTTAGATGTTTCAGAGAAATTATTCGGAGAGAATCTGAAGTTTCGTTTATCGCATAAAGATATGGAAAATGTAATTGCAAATGTGGATATCTATTCGAAGGAAGAGAAAGGAAGAGTCATGGAGATCCTTCGGTTTTAGATGCGAAAGTACCAATATTTACAACAAGTATAAGAAATAAGCTGTCCTGGGGGAATATTAGAAATAATGGCGGAAGCATAGCACAGATAAGGTTATGCTTCCGCCGATTTATTTTATTGCTCTGTATTCATACCCCGTCTTCTTATTCCTGCAAATATAGAACCGGAGATATTATGCCACACACTGAAGATCGCGCCGGGCAGTGTTGCCAGTGGATTGGCTGCAAAGTTGGCGGTTGCCAGAGACACAGCAAGTCCGCTGTTCTGCATGCCGACTTCGATGGCGATTGCGGTGGTGCGGGAATACTCTACTTTCAACAGCTTGGCGGCCAGAAGACCGATCCCCATACCGAAGAGGTTGTGGAGCATAACGACACCCAATACGAGAACTCCACAGCTTACAATCTTTTCTGCGTTGTTTGCTACGATACCGGAGATGATCATTACAATGGATACGACCGATATTAGCGGCAGTATGTCGGAGATCTTCTGAATCTGCTTTCCGAACAAACTGCGCAGCAAGATTCCCAGAAGCACCGGAATCAGGATTACTTTTACAACGGAGAGAACCATCGCCCAGAAGGAGACTTCGACCCAGGCGCCGGCAAGGCTGTATACCAGAAGCGGTGTCATCAGCGGTGCGGCCAGAGTGGATACGATGGTCATACCTACGGAAAGCGCCACATCTCCGCCGGCAATATAAGTGATTACATTACTTGCGGTGCCTCCCGGACAGCATCCGACAAGAATGACTCCGATGGCCAGATCCTGCGGCAAGTGGAATACGACTGCCAGAATCCATGCCACAAGAGGCATAACCGTATATTGTGCCACGCATCCGATGATGACTTCTTTGGGGCGAGAGAACACGACCTGAAAATCACCCATATGGATGGTCAGCCCCATGCCGAACATGGCAACGCCGAGAAATACAGAGGTATATCTAGTTGTCCATGCGAATCCGTCCTGCCAGAAAAATGCAAGTACGGAGAAAAAGGTAATGATGACTCCAATATATTTCGTCAGCAGGGAACTTAATTTGCCTATTTTATTCACGATATTTTCCATAGCTTATACCTCGTAGCTGAAATTATCGATCAGACGGGTCTTTCCAATGTAAACTGCCATAGCTACCAGTACGTCTTTTTCAACCTTTTCAACCGGCTGCATTGTCAGTGCATCTACCATGGAGACGTAGTCGATTCTTGCCAGAGGTTCTGCTTCTATGATGGCACGCATCTCACCAAGGACTTCGCTGGCATCTGCCTGTGGATGGATCACGTCCATTCCGCGGCGGAGGGCTTTTGACAGGCAAAGTGCGGCTTTTCTTTCTTCAGTGTTCAGATAAGTATTTCTGGAGGATTTTGCAAGGCCGTCTTCTTCGCGGACGATCGGGCATCCGACGATCTGGATGTCAAAATTCAGATCCTGGACCATTTTCCTGATGATGGCAAGCTGCTGTGCATCCTTTTGCCCAAAATAAGCTTTGTCCGGTGTTACGATATGGAACAGCTTTGACACGACGGTGCAGACGCCTTTGAAATGAATCGGCCGGGTCTTTCCGCAGAGTGTCTCGGAGAGCAGGTCAATACTTACGAACGCATGTGGGTCATGGTACATCTCTTCCGGTTCTGGATTGAAGATTAAGTCGGCACCCAGACTTTCGCACAACTCGCTGTCTCGCTTGAAATCACGCGGATAGGCCTCTAAGTCTTCGTTTGGTCCGAACTGTGTCGGATTGACAAAGTCTGAGACTACAACGATATCATTTTCTTCACGGCATCGTCTGATCAGACTTGCATGTCCCTCATGAAGGAATCCCATGGTCGGCACCAGTCCGATGCTTTTCCCTTCCTGCTTCCATGCTTTGACCAGTTTTCTGGTTTCTTCCACTGTTTTTGTTACTTTCATGTTACATTCTCCTCTTTCTTGTATGAATTCGAAGATAGCCTCTTGCTGAGTTCGCCTTTGTATCACAAAAAAAGCACCTTCAGGGTATAGTACGACCCTGAAAATGCTGAATGATTATATCCTGTGGTATTTCCGGAGTCTTATTTCTTTCAAATATAAGCTCTTTAAATTGCCATGATATGGAATTGTGAAAAATTGGTAAATCAGACAGAGTATAGTTTTGTTGCCAAATACTATCTCCGCCATCATTATAGAATTATTGTCTGGCCATGTCAATCAATCCCTGATACATTCTTTGGGTTGTTGGAACTGGAACATTAAGTTTTTCTGCTTCTCGTACAATATATCCACTGAATGTCTCTAATTCGGACATCTTGCCATTACAGATATCCCGCTGCAGGGAACTGGTGGCATCTTCCGCAAGCTCGTGGTAGAATCTTCGGATGATAGAATCAATATGAGCTTGTGTTACATGGACGTGCTTGGCTAATGCAACTTGATAAGCTTCATTTACCAGATCTTCATATTCTTTTGCTTTTACAGGATCGTTCCGAAGCTGGCCGATGGTGTTGTTATAATAGGCGGTTGTGACATTGTATGCGCAGTTTAAGATATATTTTCTCCAGATAGCCTGTTCAATATCAGGAGCAACTTTGTGATCAATATTGGCGCCGGATAAAAGGTCAGATACTGCCTGTACTGCCTGCTGCTGTGTAGCATCTGCATGAGGAATGCCGATATACAGGTTGGCGAAATCCCCTTGCTGTGTGATGGAGTAATCAGCGTTTGCAAAGGCTACGATATAGATAAGGGAATCTACAACAATGCCTTTGTGGAGAATACTTCGGATTCGGTCACCGGGATCTACGCCATTCATAACGGGAATGATCACTGTATGATCGGTTACTGCATGCTCCATACTGCGGCATACATCTTCCAGAGAGTAATTTTTTACACATACAAAGATATAATCCTGTTCGTCAAGATCTTCAATGGTCGTTACTTTTTCTGGCATTACGGTTATCTCTCCATGATAGTCGCTGTGGAGTGTCAGGCCGTTCGTCTGTAAGGATTCCAGACGCTGTCCTCTTGCTGCGAATGTAACATGCGGATAATGTTTTCCAAGCATACCGGCCATATATCCACCGACACCGCCGATGCCGATGACTGCAATTTTTTTATTATCTGTCGCTTCTTGGTTCATATATATATCTTCCTCCCTGTCAATCGATATCATCTGTCATTTATTGTACTACAATGCCGTTGTTGATGTACAGAAAAACATGAATTTGCTATATTGTGGAGTTTTTATTCTTGTATGGAAGGAGTATTCCCGAATTGAAAGAAATAAGAATTAATGGTATGATAAATACATCTTTTATGAAAATAGTTCGTGACAGAAAGTAGGTTGAAAGATGATGACAAAGAAAGTAATTGTAGCCGGACATATTTGTCTGGATATTACACCGTTATTCCCAGAGCAAAAGGTTGAGAATATTGCAGATTTTCTGCTTCCGGGAAAATCAATAGAGACGAAGAATGTGGATGTACATACAGGTGGAGCAGTAGCAAACACTGGACTTGCCATGAAGATTCTGGGGGCTGATGTGTCTCTGATGGGTAAGGTGGGAGATGATCCATTTGGAGAGATGGTTCTAAGCATATTGAAGAAATATGATGCGGATCAGGGGATGATCGTTGCACAAGGAGAGGCAACGTCGAGTTCGATTGTCCTGGCAATTCCGGGGATTGACCGGATGTTCCTGCACAATCCTGGCGCGAATCATACATTCCAGCCGGAAGATATTCCAGAGAAGGACTTAGAGAAAGCTGCATTATTCCACTATGGATATCCATCGGTCATGGCTTCTATGTACAGAAATGAGGGAAGCGGTCTGGTCAGGATGATGAAGAAGGTTAAGGAGGCAGGCGTTGCCACCTCACTGGATCTGGCGGTGGTTGATGAGAATTCAGAGGCGGGAAGAGAAGATTGGAATAAGATTCTTAAGAAAGTGATTCCTTATGTGGATTTCTTCGTCCCAAGTGTGGAGGAATTGTGTTTTATGCTTGATCGAAAGCTGTTTGCACAATGGAGAGAAAGAGCAAAAGGAAAAGAGATCACTTCTGTGCTGGATATAGAAAACGACGTAAAACCATTGGCTGATCTTTGTATGTCTTACGGAGCGAAAATATTATTGATTAAGTGTGGAGCGACTGGAATGTATTACCGCACAGCTGAGAAGGATGTTCTGCAGCAAGTTGGAACGCGGGTGGAACTGGATCTGGAACAATGGGCTGACAAAGAAGGATTCGAGAAGAGCTTTGTTCCGGAACGTGTCCTGTCCGGAACAGGCGCAGGTGATACCAGTATAGCAGCATTTCTTACCGCTGTGCTGGAAGGAAGTTCACCTAAGGAGGCTGTTTCGCTTGCAGCGGCTGAGGGTGCTTCCTGTGTGACGGCATTTGACGCATTAGGAGGAATCCGCACACTGAATGAACTGCGAGAGAAGATTGCAGCAGGATGGGAAAAATACTAGAAGAGGTAGATAGGACATGAAGATTCCTAAGGAAAACAGACACAGAATTGTGATCATGTTGATTATATGTATTCTATTTCTGGCGCTTTTGACGGGAATCAGCGTTTTTCTGGAAAATAAACTGGAGATCAGAGAAAAAACAAGGGTAGATGATACCATATATCAGAAGCATATTGTTATGATCAGTGAAGAACCGTCTGAGGAATTCTGGCTCTCCATCTATCAAAGTGCCAGAGAGGAAGGAAAGAAACAAGGAATATATATAGAAAATTTTGGGGAAAGACTTGTAGAAGACTATACGACAGAAGAACTTTTTGAGATGACGGTCGCGGCGAAGGTTGATGGTATCATATTGAAAGCAGATGGTGGGGAAGGTCTGACAGAGCAGATAAAGAAGGCGGCAAAGGCTGGAATCCCTGTTATGACAATTCTGTCAGATGTGCCAGACAGTGAAAGAATCAGTTTTGTCAGCGGCAATGACTTTGCGACCGGCGAGTTGTATGGCGATGAGATTATTGAAGAGGTAGAGAATATATCGAATGAGCTGGGAAGAAAAGTAAGAGTTTCTGTGTTGGTTGATTCCAATAGAGAGCAGACGGCCCCGAACCTGATCTACTCGGGTATCCATGAAGCAACGGCTTCTGTCAGTGATAAGATGGAGCTTTCTGCAAGTGTCATTGATAATTCCGGCAAGTTTGAATCAGAAGAGACGGTAAGAAACCTGCTTCTGGATTCGGAACCGCCGGATATTCTGGTGTGCTTAAGTGCGGTAGACACGATCAGCGCTTATCAGAGTGTGGTGGATTATAACCGTGTAGGTCAGATCGTGATTGTAGGATATTATTCTTCGGAAGATACGTTGGAAGGAATTCAGAAAGGAATCATCAAGTCCAGTGTATTGATTAATGCACAGGATCTGGGAAAAACAGCTGCACAGGGAATGAGTGAGTATCTTGAAAAAGAATATGTGAATGAATATCTTACGGTTACACCAACGTTGATTACCAGAGAGAATGTGAAAGATTATATGGAAAAGGACGAATAATAGCAGATGAAAAGGAAGAGATCCATTCGTACAAAACTGTTGGAAGTGTTTGTAGTAATCATGGTGTTAGTATTTGTGCTGAATATATACTTGTCCTACAATCAAAATAGAGCAGTTCACCAGATTGACAGTGTATACAGTAATAATATACAGTTGAATGATCTGTCGAATACGCTGGATGGGATTCAGTCGGCACTTTATCAGTATCTGAATACAAAGAGTTCAGATCAGCTGGAGGATTTTTACTCTTATACACAGGATTATAATAATATGATTGGTCAGTTGAATCACCAGACTGTGGACGACGACAATAAATTGATGGAAAAAAATATATATAATATGTCCCTGACTTATCTGGAAAAAGCGGATGATGCGGTAGAAGCAAAACGAGGACGTAACGTCAGCAAATATAATGACGATTATGGCGAGGCAAAAAGACTGTATGATTATCTTCAATCGTGTATTAACAGCTTGAATACATCGGTCTTTCTTGAAAGTTCTAATAATTATTCACTGCTGCGCACCTCACTGACATATTTGACCGGAATCAGTATGTTCCTGTTGTTTGTCGCGCTCTTGATTGCATTTACATGGATTTTTATTATGACAAGAAATATTACAAGACCATTGATCCAGCTTGCAGATGCGGCAAATGAAATTGCAAGAGGTAATATGGAAGTTGATTTCCCCATCGTGGAGACTGGGGATGAGATCACGACGGTGGCAAAAGCATGCAACAAGATGATAGACAGTATCCGTGTATATATTCAAAAGACAAAGGAAAATTATGAACGTGAAAATAAATTGATTGAGAATGAACTGATTATGAAGAATGAGTTGAAAGAAGCTCAATTAAAGTATCTTCAGGCACAGATCAATCCTCATTTTCTTTTTAACAGTCTGAATGCAGGAGCGCAGCTTGCCATGATGGAAGGAGCAGAAAAAGCATGCCTTTTTATTGAGAATATGGCAGATTTTTTCCGCTATAATGTACGAAAGATTGACAAGGATACAACGCTTCGGGAAGAGTTGAAGCTGGTAGATAATTATGTATATATATTAAATGTAAGGTTTTCTGGCGACATTCATTATAGTAAGCAGATTGATGAGCGGTTCCTGGATACGGTCATGCCCAGTATGATTATCCAGCCTTTGATTGAGAATGCTGTCAACCACGGAATCCGTGAGATGGAAGGAAAAGGACGAATACAAGTAAGCGTATATAATAACGATAAAAATGTATGTATTAAGGTTGCAGATAATGGAGTTGGTATTGATCCGGAGATTGCAGATAAGATTCTTCGCGGAGAGAGCGCTCATAGCAACAGTGAGAGAGATTCAGCGGGAATTGGTATGGACAATGTCATAAATCGATTACGCCGATATTATAATATGGAGCATGTGATTGACATTCGCAGGAGAGAAAATGGCGGTACAGAAGTAATATTATATATACAGAAGACAGAGGGAGGAAAGAAAAATGATGCGGATCTTGATCTGTGACGATGAAGGAATTGTCCGACAATCACTGGAATTCATAATACAAAAAAGCTTTGGTGATAAATGTGAAGTGGAATCGGCAAAAAACGGAAGAATGGCAATTGAACTGACAGAATCATTTCACCCGGATATTGTATTGATGGATATTCAGATGCCCGGAATTAATGGGATTGAAGCAATGCAGGAAATCCGAAAAGAAAATAAAAATATTGTATTTATTGTGCTTACTGCTTATGACAAGTTCGAGTATACACAGAAGGCTATCGATATAGGGGTGATGTCTTATCTGACAAAACCGATCAACAGAGATACTCTTACAGAGACACTTAGAAAGGCAATGAAGCTGGTAAGAGAGCGGAAAGAGAAGGTACGAAATGACCTAAAGATTAAAGAAAAGCTGGAAGTTGTCATTCCGATGATTGAAAATGGCTTCGTATACAGTGTGCTGTTTGACGGACCGGGGAAGGAGATGAATCAGAATTATCGGGAACTTTTAAATATTGATACAGATTATGGATATGCGATGATCATAGAATGTGGAGACGAGCTCCATAAAGGTGTGTTGTCCAATACTTTGGGTGCCGGAATCCGTCTGCAGAAGCATTATATGGTGATGCGGGAGATGCTCAAAGAGACGACCGGAGGAATTGTAGGTGCACTGATGGCCAATAAGGTGATCGTTCTGGTGCCAAGTGAGTTGGAGAAAGAAGAATACGATGAAAGGGTTGTTAAGATTGATAACATTCGAGGCATGCTGAGAAAGTTGGAGCAGCAGCTGGATCTGAAGTTTAAGGCAGGAATCGGCTCGGTGAAGAGATGGAATGAGATCAATGAATCGTATCAGGAGGCACTGGATACAGAACGTCAGGGTGTCGGGAAAGTTACACATGCAAAAGATCTTCCAGTGACTTGTGTCTATGAAGACAGCTATCCGGTCGATCTTGAAAAAGAGCTTTTTGCAGCGGTAGAGGAAGGAAATCAGCAGAAGACGGTAGAAAAAAGTAAAGACTATATGTTATGGATGAAGAGTCAGTCTACAGAGCTCTCTGGTATTATCCGACTGAAAGCGATGGAGTTCGTGTTGTGGGCAGAACATCTTGCCTATATGCAGGGCGGTGTGATGTACCGTTTTACAGATAGAGAGGGGTATCTGGAAACTTTATTATCCCTACAGACATATGATGAACTGATGGGATGGTTTGTTCAGAAGATGGAAGCGGCGAGCGGGCATATTGCTATGAAGCAGCAGGAAAAGACGAATAGCGTAGTCGAAAAGGCCAAGGAATATATTGTAGAACATTTTTCCAAAGATTTATCTCTGGAGGAGATGGCCAAGGAACTGGGGATTAGTCCTTATTATCTGAGTAAGTTGTTTAAAGAATCGGAAGGTGTGAATTACATAGATTATCTGACAGGACTTCGAATAAAATATGCAAAAGAACAGTTGAATAACAGTGATAAAAGTATCAAAGAGATCTGCCATGAATCAGGGTATGGTGATCCGAATTATTTTAGCCGTATATTTAAGAAATGGACAGGAGTAACTCCTACAGAGTACCGGGAAGGGAGATTGTCATGAAGAAAAGATGCATTGCAGTTCTGATGTGTATCGTATTAACGGCAACACTGCTGATTTCTTGTGATACGAAGGACAAATATGAAGGAAAGGAAGAAAATGAAGAAGAGAAACAATTAAAAATTGGAATTACATTTGACACATTTGTGTTGGAGAGATGGACGAGGGATCGTGATGTGTTCGTGTCGACTGCGGAGAAGCTGGGGGCATCTGTTGATGTCCAGAATGCCAACGGGGATGTAGAAAAGCAGAAAGAGCAGATCCAGAAGTTTATTGAAGATGATATGGATGTGATCGTTATTGTGGCGGTAGACTGTTTTGAGATGACAGAAGAGGTGACAAAGGCCAAAAATGCAGGAATCAAAGTAATATCTTATGACCGATTGATTCAAGGATGTACGACAGATCTGTATATTACCGTGGATAATGAAGCGGTCGGAGAACTGATGGCTGATACTATGATTGATAATCTTCCGGGAGGCGGCAACGTAGTCATGCTCTGTGGACCGGAGATGGACACCAATTCTGCGGATGTGGTCAATGGATTTAAAAAAGGAATCGAGCAAAGCAGTCTGACGGTGGTGAAAGAGATATATGTGAAGTCATGGACTCCGGAAAACGGATTCGCCGCAGCGAATGAAGCACTGTCTGATGCAGAAGACGTAGATGCAGTAATGTGTGGAAATGATGGCCTTGCGGGTTATGCAATCAAGGCATTGAGTGAGAAACAGCTTGCGGGAAAGGTGGTTGTGACCGGACAGGATGCAGACTTGGAAGCCTGTCAGAGGGTGGTAGAAGGTACACAGACAATGACGGTATACAAACCGATTGAAAGGCTGGCGAAGGTTGCGGCTCAATGTGCAGTTAAGATGGCCAAAGGGGAAGCTGTGGTCGGAGAGGAAGTAGGAAGAACAACAACGAAAAAGACACAGGACGGATATGAGGTTCCGTATTGGGCATTGCCTCCGATTGCTGTGACCACAGAAAATATGGATGACGTGATTATTGATCTTGGGTTCCATCTGAGGGATGAAGTGTATCTGAATGTAGATAAATAAAATAGCATAGCATATTTTTAAATTGAGGATAGCGCAAAAAAGTGCTACCCTCAATTTTTTTGCCCGGTAACTTTCTGAATTTGTGCGGGCCTTTGCAAACATGTCCTGTCTGATAGTTGTTATAGTAATAGTATCAAATAAATCGAATGGAGGAAAAAACTATGAAAAAAAGATTCAAAAAGCTGGTATCAATCGGACTTGTTGCAGTGATGGCATTCTCACTTGCAGCTTGTACAAGTGGATCCGACAGCTCAAGCTCAAGCGAAGAGAAAGAGACTTCTGCTGGAAGCGGTAAGATTGGTGTGGCAATGCCTACAAAAGATCTTCAGCGTTGGAACCAGGATGGCGAGAACATGAAGAAACAGTTAGAAGAAGCTGGATACGAAGTTGACTTACAGTATGCAAGTAACGACGTTGCAACACAGGTTTCTCAGATTGAAAATATGATTTCTGGTGATTGTGATGCATTAGTTATCGCTTCTATCGATGGAGAGTCTCTTGGAACACCACTGAAAGAAGCTGAAGAAAAAGGAATCCCGGTAATTTCTTATGACCGTCTGATCATGAACTCTTCTGCAATTTCTTATTACGCAACATTTGACAATTATCTGGTAGGTCAGAAACAGGGCGAATATATCGTAGAAGCTCTTGATCTTGACAATGCAGATGGCCCATTCAATATGGAAATCTTCACAGGTGACCCTGGTGATAATAACTGTAACTTCTTCTTTGGTGGTGCTATGGACGTTCTTCAGCCATACATCGACGCTGGAAAATTAGTTGTTCAGTCTGGACAGGTTACAAAAGAAGAGTGTTCTACAGCTGACTGGTCAACAGAAAAAGCACAGTCAAGAATGGATGCAATCCTTGCTTCTAACTATGCAGACAAAGACCTTGACGTAGTTCTGTGTTCTAACGACTCTACAGCACTTGGTGTTGAGAACTCTCTGGAAGCAAACTACAATGGCGAATGGCCAATCATCACAGGACAGGATTGTGACAAACCAAACGTTAAGAATCTGGTTGCTGGAAAACAGTCTATGTCAGTATTCAAAGATACACGTAAACTTGCAGAGCAGACAGTTAAGATGGTTGATGCTATCATGAGCGGCGAAGAAGCTGAGACAAATGATAACGAGACATATGACAATGGAACAGGTGTCATTCCTTCTTACCTTTGCGAGCCTACAGTTGTAACAATCGACAACTACGAAGAGATGCTGCTTGATTCTGGATATTATACAGAAGCTGATATCAAATAGTTAGTAAGAAGTAAGCGTGAACGGGCAGGCGGGCAGATGTCCGCCTGCATTTTTGAAGGAAAGGGAGGGACACAATTGGCTAAGATTTTATTGGAAATGAAAAATATTACCAAGACTTTCCCCGGTGTAAAAGCACTTGATAACGTTAATCTGCAGGTAGAAGAAGGAGAAATCCACGCTCTTGTTGGAGAAAACGGAGCCGGTAAGTCAACCCTTATGAATGTATTGAGCGGTATCTACGCATATGGTACATACGAAGGTGACATTATTTATAACGGAGAAATCTGTAAATTTCATAATATTAAGGACAGTGAGGCAAAGGGAATCGTTATTATTCACCAGGAGCTTGCATTAGTTCCGGAGATGACGATCGGTGAAAATATGTATCTGGGCAATGAGCAGGGTAAGAAATTTGCCATTGACTGGAGCAAGACGTACGGAGAAGCGGATAAATATCTGAAACGAGTGGGATTACAGGAATCTTCCCGTACTTTGATCAAAGATATCGGTGTTGGTAAACAGCAGCTTGTTGAAATTGCAAAAGCACTTGCAAAAAATGCGAAACTATTAATCTTGGATGAGCCTACTTCTTCTCTGAATGAGTCAGATTCTCAGGCACTTCTGGATCTGATGCTGGAATTCAAGAAGCAGGGTATGACTTCGATTATTATCTCTCATAAATTGAATGAGGTTGCTTATGTAGCAGACAAAATTACAGTTATCCGTGACGGTTCCACGATTGAAACGCTGGATAAAAATAAAGATGTCTTTACAGAAGACAGGATTATCAAGGGAATGGTAGGACGTGAGCTTACAGACCGTTTCCCGAAGAGAGAGAATAAAAATATAGGCGAGGTGGCACTGGAAGTAAAGAACTGGACAGTGCACCATCAGGTATACACAGACCGTAAGGTCGTAAATAATGTATCAATGTATGTAAGAAAAGGAGAAGTTCTGGGAATCTCCGGTCTGATGGGTGCCGGACGTACAGAGCTTGCCATGAGTATCTTCGGAAAGAGCTACGGCAAAGATATCTCCGGTGAATTATATATTCATGGAAAAGAAGTAAAACTGCATTCTGTTCAGGATGCCATTGAACATAAGATTGCATACGTTACAGAAGACAGAAAAGGAAATGGATTGATCTTAAGTAATCCAATCCGTGTGAATACAACACTTGCGAATCTGGCAGGTGTAAGCAGTCACGGTGTCATTGATAAAGATAAAGAGATTGCTGTGGCAGAGGAATACAGAGTAAAATTAAAGACAAAATGCCCGAGTGTTGAACAGAACGTAGGAAACTTAAGTGGTGGTAACCAGCAGAAAGTTCTCCTTGCAAAATGGATGTTCGCTGAGCCGGATGTTCTGATATTGGATGAGCCTACCAGAGGTATCGACGTTGGTGCAAAATACGAGATCTACTGTATCATCAACGAATTGGTAGCGGCGGGCAAATCCGTAATTATGATTTCTTCTGAGCTGCCGGAAGTTCTTGGAATGTCAGACCGAATTTATGTTATGAATGAGGGACGTATTGCAGGAGAATTAAGCGGCGAAGAAGCAACTCAGGAACTGATTATGGCAAGTATTTTGAAATCAAGCAAAGGAGAATAAATTATGAAGAGTGCGAATATTTCTACATTTTTAAAGAAGTATACAATGGTCATTGTACTGGTCGTTGTTACTTTATTCTTCACCTGGAAGACAGGCGGAAGAATGTTACTTCCACAGAACGTAAATAACCTGATCTCTCAGAATGCATATGTATTCATTCTTGCAACAGGTATGCTGCTCTGTATCCTGACTGGTGGTAACATCGACTTAAGTGTCGGTTCTATTGTATGTTTTGTAGGTGCCGTAGGTGCTACATTCATGGTAAATAAAGGAATGAATGTATTTGTGACCATCATTATTATGTTGGCTACTGGTCTTGCAATTGGTATATGGCAGGGCTTCTGGATTGCGTATCGAAGAATACCTCCATTTATTGTAACTCTGGCAGGTATGTTAATGTTCCGTGGACTTTCCAATATCGTTCTGGATGGTTTTACAATTGCACCAATGCCGGAGAATTACCTGGCACTGTTCAATATGTACATTGTGGACTTCTTCCATGGTGACGGACTTAATATTACCTGTCTGCTGTTCGGTATCATTGTAGCATTGATCTTTGTGGCAGTTACCTTCCGTGGAAGAGCAACAAAAGTGAAAAAAGGATACGCAGTAGGACCTGCAAGCAGTGATATCATCAAATGCGCGATCATCAGTTTAGTTATCGTAGCATTTGCATGGAGACTTGCACAGTACAAAGGTATTCCGAATATTCTTCTCTGGATCGTAGTCATCGTGTTGATCTATGGATATATTACATCCAAGACAACGATCGGACGTCATCTGTATGCAATCGGTGGAAATGAAAAAGCAGCAGAATTGTCTGGTATCAATACGAACAAAGTATATTTCTTTGCATATGCTAACATGGGACTTCTGGCAGCAGTTGCAGCAATGGTAGTTATTGCCCGTCTGAATTCTGCAAACCCGACTGCAGGTGATGGTTACGAGATGGATGCCATCGGTTCCTGTTTCATCGGTGGTGCATCTGCATACGGCGGAAGCGGAACAATTCCTGGAGTTATCATCGGTGCTACTCTGATGGGTGTTATCAACTTAGGTATGTCTATCATGGGTGTAGATGCTAACTGGCAGAAGGTTGTTAAAGGTGCAGTATTACTTGCAGCTGTAATCTTCGACGTAGAATCTAAGAAACGTGCAAAATAATCTATAATAAATCTATTTTTTACAGGGACGTGAGCCTAAAAAAGCTTACGTCCCTGTTTTTGACCCGAAAATTGTGTATAATATATGGTGTTAGGGTCAAAAATCCCCGACATCATATATGAAACTATACATAATTGTAGGAGAAAGATAGAAACATGATGAAAGAGATTTTAGTTGTAATTCCGGTGGAAAAGAGACATAAAGAAAAGTTGAAAAAAGCAGGAGAAGGATGCCGGTTTACCTATTCAACGCCGCAGGATGTAACAGAAGATATGATCTCCAAAGCACAGATTATTATCGGAAATGTTCCGGCGGCAAAGATTCGGGCATCAGAACAACTGGAGCTTCTGCAGTTGAATTCTGCCGGGGCAGATCCGTATATTGAACCGGGGATATTAAGTGGCAGAACAATCCTGACCAATGCTACAGGGGCCTACAGTAAGGCGGTGGCTGAGCATATGCTTGCGGTAATGTTCATGCTGCAGAAGAAGCTGCATCTATATCGAGATGCACAAATAAGAAGCGAATGGACGGACGAAGGAACGGTGACTTCCATTACGGATGCGGTGGTTCTGGTTGTCGGGCTTGGGGATATCGGACTTTATTTTGCACGAATGGTAAAGGCTCTGGGAGCTTATGTGATCGGTGTAAAGAGAAGAGCGGGTGCATGCCCGGAAGGAGTAGATGAATTGTTTACAACGGAACAGCTGGATGAAGTGCTGCCGAGAGCAGATATTATATTGTCTGTTCTTCCCGGAACGAAGGAAACATATCATATATTCACAAAAGAGAGATTCGCGATGATGAAAGATCACGCGATATTTATGAATGCCGGAAGGGGCAGTGCGGTGGACAGTGATGTGCTGTATGAGGCGGTCAGGGATCACCAGATTGCGTCGGCAGGAGTGGATGTGACAGAGCCGGAGCCGCTGCCGCCGGAACATCCGCTTTGGAAATTAGAGAATGTAATGATCACGCCGCATATCTCAGGACAATACCATCTCCCGGAGACATTTGAACGAATCGTAGATATCTCAGCGGCGAATCTGTTCGCTTATCTGAACGGTCAGCCACTGAGAAATATCGTTGATTTCGCAACGGGTTATAAGAAATGATCTGCTTAGAAGAAAGTCGGGAGAATTAAATCATTCTCCCGACTTTGCAATACCCATTATTTTTCTAATAATTTCTTAGTTAATTTTTTAGCCTTCTTTTTACATTTGCCACAGGCTTTGCTAACCTTGGTGGCCTTTTTGACTTCTTTAAATGAAGAGGCACCCTGATCTATGGCGCGGGCGATATCACCTTTGGTTACCTTATGACAAGGGCAGATAATCTTATCTGGATTCATATTAAAGTACCAGAGAAGGAGCTGAATATACACGTGCTCCAAGCTCGCTATCCAGCATATACAGGCTCTTCGGATCGTCTCCGAATAACTCGAACTTCTTAACCAGATTATCAGCATTCGTCTCTTCCTCGCCCTGCTCCTTAACGAACCAGTCTAAGAACTGCATGGTACGGAAGTCCTTTACAGAATAAGCCGCATCATAAATCGTATGGATCAGGCTGGTCACATACTGCTCATGCTTCAATCCTTCCGCAAGAACAGCCTTAGCACTTACCAACTCAACGGCCGGCTTGTCAATTGCTTCCAGTATAATCTTCTCCCCATTATTCTGCAGATACTGGATGAAAAGCATCGCATGGTCACGCTCCTCCTGCGCCTGGATCTTATACCAGTTACCAAATCCGTCCAATCCCTGGTCATAGTAATAATTTGAAAAATCCAGGTACAAATATGCAGAATACAATTCCTTATTCACCTGCTGATTCAGCAATTCTACAACCTTTTTGTCCAACATGATAATATTCCCTCTTTCTAATAAAATTTATTTTCTTAAATAATAGCAGATTTTTTGCGCAAGTTCCATATGGGGACGGGGGTTTTTTCATTTTCCTCCGTCCCAGATTAAAATATCCCTGTCCCCAATTCGATTTACCGTGTCCCTTATTATAATTGAATTACTAGGAGGCAGTTGCGCAAGTGGAAGATATGATGTTAAAATTGTCGGTATCTGGAAGTTGCACAAAAATTGTTGGAAGAATCTTAGTAGAAAGGAGCTGTGAACACATGTCTAATACAGAAGGTGCCTTGACAAAAGGTCCTATCTTGAATGTCCTGACCAGACTTGCATTGCCGATTATGGCTTCGGCTTTCTTGTCAACGGCCTACAGTATCATGGATATGGCCTGGGTCGGGCAGCTTGGCGGAGAAGTGCTTGCCGGAGTCGGCGTTGGCAGCATGTATATCTGGATGTCTCAGGGAGTGGTAACACTGCCGCGGATGGGCGGGCAAGTCTATATGGCGCAGGAACTGGGGCGGGGGAATCGCAGAGAGGCGCAGGCATATGCGGCAGCTGCGGTGCAATTATGTGTAATCTTAGGTATATTTTTCGGTCTGGTATGTGGGTTTCTCACAGAGCCTCTGGTGTCGTTTTTCCAACTGGAACATCAGGATGCAGTGAATGCGGCACATATCTATATTAAGATTGCCTGTGGATGGATTCTGTTTTCCTTTTTGGGGCTGGTGCTAACGGGCCTGTATACTGCGCAGGGAGATTCCAAGACCCCATTGAAAGCGAATTTTACAGGGTTAATGTTGAATATGTTACTGGATCCGGTCTTAATTCTGGGGCTAGGACCTTTCCCGGCACTGGGAGCTGCAGGGGCGGCAATCGCAACCGTTCTGTCTCAGATGATCGTGGTGGGAGTTTTGGTGGCAGGTATGCGGTTGGACAAATCCGAGGCGAATGTTCTGAGAAGTGTAAATTATATCCGTAAGATAGAGGCCTCTTATATGAAACGTGTATGCTTGATTGGCGGCCCCAGTGCGATTCAGGGGATAGTCTACTGCATGATCTCCATGCTGCTTTCACGGATGGCAGGAATTTTCGGGGATATTGCAATCGCGGTTTTGCGAGTGGGTGGTCAGGTGGAGTCCATATCATGGAACGTTGCAAATGGATTTTCATCCGCTATGAACGCATTTGCGGCACAAAATTATGGCGCAGGGAAGATGGGCCGCGTCAGAAAAGGATACCGGATCTCCGTGGTATCTGTGCTCGTCTGGGGAGGCCTGATCTCAGTAGTATTTCTTCTGTTCCCGAGAGAAATCTCCAGAATCTTTTTCCATCAGCCTGATGAGATTGCCATATCTTCCCATTATCTTATGATCATAGGCCTGGGAGAGGCATTTATGTGTCTGGAATTGATGTCAGTGGGAGCAATCTCGGGGCTTGGGAATACAAAGCTTTGTAGTATTATCAGCATAACATTTACCGCGATCCGCCTGCCGATTGCATGGATACTCAGCAAGACAGCGCTTGGATCAGATGGAATCTGGTGGGCATTTACCATTTCCAGTGTGCTGAAAGGGTTGATTTTCTGGAAAGCATTTTATGTAGAGGCGTCCAAAAAGGAGCGTTTTCTTCACGAGAATTCCTTGATTGGGAAGTGACAGATACCTGGTGGGAAGTAAAAGGTTGTGACAAAGATAGAATTGTGTTAGAATAATAAAAGCGAAATAGCAAATATCAGTAAGTAAGAGAGGTGAGATTATGGACGGTAGTAGTGGTCGAAGTACAGACAAGGTATTCATATATTGTCAGAATTCCTGCGGCTATGGTCCGTTCGTATTCTGACTGATTTTGCTGTGAGAATTCATAGATGTATAGAATATATGAGTACCATTGTCCGTTTCTAAAACTGTACTACATTGGCGTAAGGCGAGTGTGGAGCATGGCGTATTATAACTGACAATGGTATTTTTATGCCCATTTTTACTTATCATATGTTGCCTCCATGCCTGCTTTGCAGATTCGTAACCCGCATCAGGACTCGCAGATGGGTCTTGAATTGCACCATGGGTCAGGTGAAAAGGAGGCGTAGAACAATGAATACAAAGAAAATGAATTTGACAGAGATAAAAGGGCATGTACAGCACCCGGATTACCAGATGGAGATTGCAGATATCATCCGAAGCAATCTGACACCGAAGTTAATGCAGAAACGGCTTCAGGATTATCATGAAAATGATATTGCTACAGCGATGGAACTTCTGAAAAAGGATGAGCGTTACCGGCTTTATAGTATTCTGGACACGGAAACCCTTGCAAATGTAATGGAATATTCGGATCATCCGAATGACTATATCGGGGAACTGGGAATACGTAAAAGAATCGAAGTTCTGTCACAGATGGAAGTTTCGGCAGCGGCAGAATATCTCCGACAGCTGGAGAAATCGGAGCGCAATGCCCATCTTGATCTGATGGATGAGTCGGTCAAAAAAGAGATCATGCTGCTCAGCTCATTTGATGCAGATGAGATCGGAAGTAAGATGACGACCAATTATATTGCCATCCGGGCAGGGATCAGCGTACGCCAGGCAATGCGGGAACTGGTGGATCAGGCAGCGGAAAATGATAATGTCTCTACAATCTATGTGTTAGATGATGGCGGAATGCTGGCAGGGGCCATCGATCTGAAGGATCTGATCATTGCCCGTGAGAATACGGCGCTTGAGGCAATTACGATGACATCCTATCCTTATGTTTATGCGGACGAACAGATTGAAGACTGTATTGAACGGATGAAAGATTATTCGGAAGATTCAATTCCTGTACTGGATGCGAAAAATAGACTGCGAGGTGTACTGACCGCACAGGATATTACTGGGATTGTAGATGAAGAACTTGGAGAAGATTATGCAAGACTCGCCGGTCTGACCGCGGAAGAAGATCTGTATGAACCTATGAAGAAGAGCATCGGAAAACGCCTTCCATGGCTGATCGTGCTGCTTGGATTGGGGCTTGTGGTATCCAGCGTAGTAGGTCTGTTTGAGGCGGTGGTGGCAAGCCTGACACTGGTCATTTGCTTCCAGTCACTGATCCTGGATATGTCAGGAAATGTAGGAACCCAGTCCCTGGCGGTGACTATCCGTGTGCTGATGGATGAACAGATTACCGGAAAACAGAAGTTGTATCTCATCGCTAAAGAAGCGAAAGTCGGTCTTTGCAATGGCGCTATTCTCGGGATACTCTCCTTCGTGCTGATCGGATTGTATCTGCTGATCTTCAAAGGAGAACCGGCAACAGTTGCATTTTCCGTCTCTATGTGTACCGGAATTGCATTGCTTGTATCCATGCTGCTGTCCAGCATCTCCGGGACAATCATCCCTATCCTGTTCAAAAAACTGAAGATTGATCCCGCGGTCGCTTCCGGGCCATTGATCACGACTGTCAACGACCTGGTTGCAGTTGTCACATATTACGGACTGGCATGGTTGATGTTGATGTAAGTGGAGGGGACGGGGGTTTTTTCATTTTCCTCCGTCCCAAATTAAAATAAGGGTGTCCCCAATTTATTTTACCCTGTCCCTTTTGATTTGGGTATAGAATAAATGGATTGGTATGGATCAGTTTATGTTGTATTGATTTTTACAATAAGTGCATCCTTTATATACAGATAATCGATTGGATAAAAAGATAAGATAATGCTATTCTATATCTAACATTATTATTTGGTATATGGAGGAAAAAGTATGAAGAAAAAGTTAATCAGTGTTCTTTTGTGTATCACAATGTGCGCAGGAATACTCGTAGGATGTGGGGGAAAATCAGATGACAGTCAAAAAGAAGAGGCTGCAGATACGGAAGAAGACAAAGTGATCACTGTTGCTACAACCAATGCATTCTTCCCGGTTGTTTATGCGGATGATGACGGTAATCTGACAGGATTTGAGTATGACATTATGGAAGAAATTGGCAAAAGATCCGGCTATGAGATGGAATACGAAGTTGTTGGGGACATGTCTACAATGTTTGAAGGAATCGATAGCGGAAAATATGACACTATGATGGGTCAGGTATCTGTAACAGAGGAACGTGAGAAAAAGTATACTTTTAGTGAAATATATGGGTATAATGCAATTAAAATGGCAGTTCGCGGAGATGATCCGGCGGAATCTGTGGAAGATCTTCAGGGAAGAAAAGTATGTATTGAATTTGGTACTGTTTTAGAGGATGTTTTAACTGAAATAAATGCTGGTTACCCTGAGGATAAGCAGATTGAACTTGTTACAACAGAAGGAAATATTTATGATGAACTGGCAAGTGGACATTATGATGCATTCCCGATTACTGTATTATCCTTTGATCAGATTAATGAAAAAGGAGAATATAATTTCAAATTAATAGGAGATCCGATTCTGATCGATAAAAATGCTTTTCCATTTGCAAAAGATTGTGATCAGGACAAGCTTGAAGCTGTAAATAGTGCTATTAAAGAAATGAAAGAAGATGGCACATTGTCAGAATTATCTGAGAAATACTTCAAACGTGATATTACACAAGAAGAAATAACAGAATAATATAGATGAAGAAGGCAGTCAGATACATACTGGCTGCCCTTTGTTTCCTAAGGAGTAAAAATGAAATTTGATGTAAAGTTTTTCTTTTCTATTATCCCTAAATTGATTCTTAAAGTCCCCTATACATTATGGCTTGGCTGTATTGCTTTTGCGATTGCCTTTGTATTGGGGCTGATTCTGGAGATATGTTATACATCGAAGAATGTGATCATAAGAAAAATTGCCGGATTATATATATCTTATTTCCGTTCGACACCATATATTACGCAGCTGTTTATCTTTTATTTTGGACTGCCGCAGATTATTCCGGCAATGAGAAATGTAGTAGGTGCGACGGCTCTTGTTATAACAATCGCCATGAATTCTGCAGCTTTTATTGCAGAGGTAATACGAGGTGGACTTCTGGCTGTTGATAGAGGACAGAGAGAGGCTGCATTGTCTATAGGGTTAAGTCCAATCAATGTGTATAAAGAGATTATTCTTCCACAGGCGTTTGTTGCGGCATTTCCATCTCTCGGGAATTCCTTTATTATGATGATCAAAAATACAGCCATTGGATTCACGATAGGTGTTGTGGACATTTTAGCGCAGGCAAAGATATTAGCAGCTTCGTCATTGAATTTTTTCGAAGCGTATATTTCTGTAGGTGTTGTTTATTGGATCATTTTGGTCCTGATTGATAAGCTGTTAAAATACATAGAATCAAAAATATGTAGATATTTGTAGGTGAAATATGAAAAATAGAGATGTGAATAGAATGAATAAAGCGTTAGGATTGAAACGCTGTATTGTAGGAGTTAAATTCCTTTATTTTGAACATGAATACCATAATCTTGAAATCAATGAATATGGGAGAAAGACCAGTTATTGTATGATGGTGAAGCATGCGATGGATGGCAATCATTTTAAGGCAAATCTGGGACATTTTGCATGTCGCTGTGCGATAGAGGCGTTGGGACTTGCGGATGAGATGGAAGGAGTGGAATCCGGACAGCGATATTATAGTTTAAATCTGTATGAAAGCAGGGCTGTTGCAAAAGATGTGACACGTGATATTTCAAGGATTAAACAGAAAATATATGGAATAGAAATTGGACCACTAGATGAGCTTGAAGATGCAGATGTTGTCATGCTAATGGTAAATGCATATCAACTCATGCGTGTTGTGCAGGGATATACGTATAAATGGGGCATACCGAAGCATTTATACATGGCGGGAAACCAAGGAGTATGTGCAGATCTGACTGCAGGACCATTTGAAAAAAATGACTTGAATTTCTCAGTGCTTTGTGCAGGAACAAGAAGAATGTGTGCATGGGGAGATGATGAAATCGGAGTTGGCCTTCCAATTCAACAATTTGAACCATTAACAGAAGGAATCATACAGACAATGAATTATATAGATTATCCGAACCAAAAAGACGCAATACGGGCAAGGTTGGTTTCTCCAGATGAATTAGGAGTGCTGGTAGATGATAACCTTCATTATGGTAAATTAGGAAAAGAATATGTCAGGCCAGATATGTATGAAAAACTGAAAAGTGGGGAATTGGAATGATTAAAATAGAAAATCTTCACAAAAGTTTTGGTGAACTTCATGTGTTAAAAGGAATTGATTTTCAGGCCCAAAAGGGAGAAGTAGTTGCTATTATTGGACCTTCCGGGATGGGAAAGTCTACATTTCTTCGTTGTGTTAATTTTATTGAACGTCCGGAAAAGGGGATTGTCGAAATTGATAATGTTCGTGTGGATGTTCAGAAATGCACAGAAAAAGAAATTAAAAAATTACGTATGAAAACCTCTATGGTATTCCAAAACTATAATGTATTTAAAAATAAAACAGTGCTTGAAAATGTAATGCTTCCAATGACTTCTGTGCAAAAGATGAAGAAGGAAGAAGCTAGACAGAAAGCACTGGAATATTTAAAGCAGGTAGAATTGCTTGATAAAATTGACGAGTATCCATCACGTTTGTCGGGAGGTCAGCAACAGAGAGTAGGTATTGCCAGAGCCATGGCTGTAAATCCAAAAGTAATATTACTTGATGAGCCGACTTCATCATTGGACCCGGAACTGGTGACAGGGATTCTGGATATTATTAAGAAATTGGCTCGTGAGCATGAACGTACCATGTTGATCGTCACTCACGAAATGCGCTTTGCTCGGGAAGTGGCAGACAGAATCTTGTTTATGGATGACGGAGTTATTATAGAAGAAGGAAAGCCAGAACAGATATTTACGAACCCTCAAAATGACAGAACTCGTAAGTTTTTGGAATTATTACAATAGCAAAATGCCAGAATGATTAAGAGGTCATTCTGGCATTTGGTGATTCATTATCGAGAATATAGTTTTATGAGCTCAACTAACATTTGGGTTACTTTTTCCATGCTTTCGATGGTTATGTGTTCGAAAGGAGTGTGGAAAGCATGACCGCCTGTCCCGATATTTGGGCATGGGAGACCGTGAAAACTAAGCCAGCAACCATCCGTTACACCTCGAAGCGGAATAACCTTAGGTTCTATTCCGGCGTTTATGCATGCCTGGATGGAATTTTGGATTAAATGCATGTGATGCTGGATGACTTCCGCCATGTTTTTGTGAGTATCGGTCAGAGTCAATGAGATGGTATTGGGTCCCCATTTTTTGTTTAATGCATTTGTGATTTGGCGAAGTATTGTCTTCCTTTCCTCAAAATGTTTCTGGTTATGATCTCTGATACTATAATGAAGCTCAGAATGTTCGGAATCTCCGCTTATATTTGTTAAATGATAATAGCCTTCATATAATTCTGTGTCTCTTGGAGTCTCATTTTGCGGCAACATGTTGTTAATCTCGATTGCTATAAGGCTGGCGTTTACCATCGTGTTTTTTGCGCTGCCGGGGTGGGTGGAATATCCATGAATGGTAAAATCTGCCTGGCAAGCATAGAAAGTCTCGTATTGAATTTCTCCTTCCCCTTCACCGTCAAGTGTAAATGCATAATCAGCACCGAATTCTTCAAAATCAAAATAATGCACTTCGTTATACATTTCTTCATCGGGTGTGAATGCAATGCAGATAGTTCCGTGAGGAATTCCTGATGTCAGGATGCATTCTGCCATTGTGATGATTTCAGCAATGCCGGCTTTATCATCAGCGCCTAGAATTGTAGTCCCGTCGGATGTTATTAAATCCTGTCCTTTATAAAGAGAAAGATGGGGATATTCTTCCACCTTCAAAGTACGGTAACTGTTGCCGAGAGGGAGATCCTGCCCTTGGTAGTTTGGGTGAATGACAGGGTTAATCTGATGTTCACAAAAGTCAGAAACTGTATCTAGATGAGCTAAAAATCCTAACTTTGGTTTCTCTTCGTAACCAGGTGTTGCTGGTAAAGATGCGTATACAAAGCAATGTTCAGTTACTCTTGCATTATTGATTCCAAGACCATGCATTTCTTCGACTAATAGATTGGCTAATGTAAATTGTGAGTTAGTAGAAGGACATCTTTTTTGAGTAGAATCACTTGCTGTTTGTATTGCTGCATATTGTAAAAATCTTTGATAAGGTTTCATAAAAATTCCTCTTTATATAAAAAATAAGTATAGATAAAGTATAACATAATTTTTGTTCAAAATACTGAAAAGAATAATAATGAGAATTTGCAAGTTTTTGAACAAAAAATTGCATATTAAAACGAAAAAGTCAGCTTTTTAACAATGTAAATACAACAAAAATGCAAGTATATATTGACATTTTTTCAATATATACGTAAAATAGCAAATAGTGACGCTATGAATGAATGAAGATACAGGAGGGAACCCCGATGACACCATATAGTCAGTTGAGTAAAGAAGAGTTATTAGCATTAAAGAGTGATCTGGAGCAGCAGTTTGAAGATATAAAGGGCAAGGGCCTGAAGTTAGATATGTCTCGAGGCAAACCGTCAAAAGCACAGCTTGATCTGAGCATCGGAATGATGGACGTTTTGACCAGTGAATCAGATCTGGTAAGTTCTGATGGCGTAGACTGCAGAAATTATGGAGTTCTCTGCGGAATCAGTGATGCCAGAAAATTATTGGCGGACATGTCTGAGGTGCCGGAGAGAAATATTCTTATCTATGGTAATTCAAGTCTGAATGTTATGTTCGATACCGTATCACGCGCTATGACACATGGTATTATGGGAAGTACTCCATGGTGCAAGTTAGACCATGTAAAATTCCTGTGTCCAGTGCCAGGATATGACCGCCATTTCGCCATTACAGAGTTCTTTGGAATTGAGATGATCAATATTCCGCTTCTGGAGACGGGACCGGATATGGATATGGTGGAGAAATTAGTGGCTGAGGATGATTCCATCAAAGGAATCTGGTGTGTACCGAAGTATGCGAATCCAACTGGAATATCCTATTCCGATGAGACGGTAAGAAGATTTGCAAGATTGAAGCCGGCTGCAGAGGATTTTCGTATTTTCTGGGACAATGCATATTCCATTCATCATCTTTACGATGATAAGAGAGATGTGATCCTTGAACTGTTAAATGAATGTATTAAGGCAGGTAACCCGGACATGGTTCTGAAGTTCATCTCCACTTCCAAGGTGTCATTCCCAGGATCCGGAATCGCCGCACTGGCAGCTTCTGAGGCAAATATTGAAGACGCAAAACAATATATGAAGTTCCAGACGATCGGACATGATAAGCTGAATCAGCTGCGCCATGTACGCTTTTTCAAAGATATGCCGGGTATGTATGCACATATGCGTAAGCATGCGGATATCCTTCGCCCGAAGTTTGAGAAAGTAGAAGAAGTTCTGGAAAAAGAACTTGGCGGACTTGAGATTGGAACCTGGACGAAACCGCTGGGCGGATATTTTATCTCCTTTGACGCGATGGAAGGCTGTGCAAAAGCAATCGTTGCAAAGGCGAAGGAAGCTGGACTTGTCATGACAGGTGCCGGTGCAACGTATCCATACGGAAAGGATCCAAAAGACAGCAATATCCGTATTGCACCGTCTTTCCCGACGGTTGAGGAACTGGCAGTGGCAGCAGAGATCTTTGTTCTTGGTGTAAAACTGGTAAGTATTGACAAGTTATTGAGTGGAAAAAATTAATAGAAAGTTATTGAGAATATTATCCAGTAAAGAAACGGGTATTTATATTGACAGGATAATTAAAATTTGATATCCTCTGGGAAGTTAGAAGAAACTAACTACCCTGGGGGATATTTTTTTACGCATGAGTTAGTGATAACTAATTACCAATAATATGCAAGGAGAGAAGTGATGAAAAATCCAATAAAAATAATCTGGATGGCAGCAGGTGTGGTATTTCTGGTAATAGGAGCAGTAGGTGTTGCACTTCCGGTGCTTCCGACCACGCCGTTTTTACTGCTTGCTTCCTTTTGCCTGGCAAAGGGGTCGAGAAGACTTCATGAATGGTTCGTAGGAACCAAATTATATCAGAACCATCTGGACAGCTTTGTAAGAAACAGAGCGATGACACTTAAGACCAAGCTAGGGATACTTTTCCCGGCATCTGCAATGCTTTTGCTGGCATTTGCGGCGATGCAGAATGTCTATGGCAGAGGATTCATCCTGTTTTTGATTCTATTCAAATATATCTATTTCTTTACATGCATCCGCACGATCAGGAAAGAGGCATAAAGGATGAGATGTCAGCAAAGAATAGTCAGCAAAAACGAGAAAAAGAAAAACAAGTTATAGATCAGATGATTGCTATATATTGCCGAAAGAATCATCGGCATCTGCACAAGGAGAATGGATTATGCAGTGCATGTGAAGAATTACGACGCTATGCAAGGATGCGGGTGGATCACTGCCCATTCATGGAGACGAAGACTTTCTGCAATCAGTGCAAGGTTCATTGCTATCAGCCAAAGATGCAAGAAGAGATTCGAAAGGTCATGCGCTTCTCGGGACCGCGAATGCTTCTGTATCATCCGGGGATGGCAATCTGGCATATGATTAGTACGTTAAAGGGTTAAATATAGAAAAAGGACTTGCTTTTTGGCTTGTGGTATGGTACACTATCCTAGCGAATGGAAGTAGGTCTTTTTTTTATGCCTAAAATTAGGGTAGCCTCGCAAGCTACCAAGTAACAAGTTAATTTAGACAAACAAAGCGAGGTGGAAGTTGTGCGTACAAGAATCACATTGGAATGTACAGAATGCAAACAGCGTAACTACAACATGACGAAGGATAAGAAAGCTCATCCGGAACGCATGGAGACTAAGAAGTACTGTAAGTTCTGCAAGTCACACACATTGCACAAAGAAACAAAATAGTCGCTGCAAAGGAGTGGGTGTCATGAGCGATAAGACGCAGAAGAAAAGCTGGTTCAAAGGTCTTAGCAGAGAATTTAAGAAAATCATTTGGCCAGATAAGATGACAGTAGCAAAGCAGACGGCAGCAGTTGTTTCTGTAACCGTAGTTCTGGGTGCGATCATTGCGATCATTGATTTTATTGCCCAGTACGGAGTGGATTTATTAGTAAGATAACTGATAATCTGCACGCAAGAAAGGTGAGTTTATGTCAGAGGCAAAATGGTATGTAGTTCATACTTATTCTGGGTATGAGAACAAAGTAAAAGCCAACATTGATAAGACAATTGAAAACAGACATCTGGAAGATCAGATTCTGGAAGTTCAGGTGCCAATGCAGGATGTCGTTGAGATGAAGAATGGTGTCCAGAAGGCGACGCAGAAGAAGATGTTTCCAGGCTATGTTCTGATTCACATGATCATGAACGATGATACATGGTATGTTGTCCGCAACACAAGAGGTGTAACTGGGTTCGTAGGACCGGGATCTAAGCCGGTTCCGCTTACGGATGCAGAGATGGCATCGCTGGGAATCAGAGAAGAGAATATTGTCGTAGATTTTGAAGAGGGCGATACTGTTCAGGTAATTGCCGGTGCATGGGCAGATACAGTTGGAGTTATCCAGTCTATGAACATGCAGAAGCAGAGCCTTACCATCAATGTTGAATTATTCGGCCGTGAAACACCGGTTGAAATAAGTTTCGCAGAAGTTAAAAAGATGTAACTGCTATAAGCAGTGCACGGGTTACATTATTGGCTGCAGGGGAGCTCGCTCACCGACAGACATATAATGGAAACCGTATAGGGCGACAGCCCTCAGCGAGATGAAGCGCAGCGCAATCGAGCTGGCACTGTGGAATAAGTAAAACAAAAAAGTGGGAGGGACAAAGATTCCCGGGAGTACCACAAGGAGGTAATTAAAATGGCAAAAAAAGTAACAGGTTATATTAAATTACAGATTCCTGCCGGCAAAGCTACACCGGCACCACCGGTTGGTCCAGCACTTGGTCAGCACGGTGTAAATATCGTTGAATTTACAAAGCAGTTTAATGCAAGAACTGCAGATCAGGGAGATTTGATTATTCCTGTTGTTATCACAGTTTACAATGACAGAAGCTTCAGCTTCATCACAAAGACACCACCGGCAGCTGTTTTGATTAAGAAAGCCTGCAACATCAAATCTGGTTCAGGCGTTCCGAACAAGACCAAGGTAGCTACGATCACAAAGGAACAGGTAAGACAGATCGCAGAGACAAAGATGCCAGACTTAAATGCAGCAACAATCGAGAGTGCTATGAGCATGATCGAAGGAACATGCCGCAGTATGGGTGTTAAAGTTACTGAATAAACGTGTAAACAAGAATCGTGGGAGGGTTATCCCGACATTACCACAAGGAGGTTATTTAGATGAAAAGAGGAAAGAAATATGTTGAAGCTGCAAAAGCAATTGACAGAGGAACTCTCTATGATGTTGCAGATGCAGTGGCATTAGTTAAAAAGACTGCAGTAGCAAAATTCGATGAGACCATCGAAGCTCATATCAGAACCGGGTGTGACGGACGTCACGCTGACCAGCAGATTCGTGGAGCAGTTGTACTGCCACACGGAACAGGTAAAAAAGTTCGTATCTTAGTATTCGCAAAGGATGCAAAAGCTGAAGAAGCTAAAGCAGCTGGAGCAGATTACGTTGGAGGAATGGAACTGATCGAGAAGATCCAGAAAGAAAACTGGTTTGAATTCGACGTTGTTGTTGCTACACCAGATATGATGGGTGTTGTAGGACGTATCGGTCGTGTACTTGGACCAAAAGGTCTTATGCCAAACCCAAAAGCTGGTACAGTAACAATGGATGTTACCAAAGCAATCCAGGAGATCAAAGCTGGTAAGATTGAGTACAGACTTGACAAGACAAACATTATCCATGTGCCATTAGGAAAAGCTTCATTTACTGAAGAACAACTTGCGGACAACTTCCAGACGCTGATCGATGCAATCAACAAAGCAAGACCTGCAGCAGTAAAAGGCCAGTTCTTAAAGAGCGTGGTTCTTACTTCTACAATGGGACCGAGCGTAAAAGTTAACCCATTAAAGCTTGTTTAATTAGTTGGATTGAAATAATCGATGTATATATAATACCCCTGCTAATTTGGCAGGGGTATTTTTGAAAAAGATATTGACAAATATATAAAATGGTGATAACATAACTGACAGTGACTGCCGAAGACAGCAGGTGCGAAAGCGTAAGTATTACAATCGCCTGCCGAGGAAAGTTAGATTCGAATTTGTGAATTATAACGCCTCTGTGTCTTTGGACATAGGGGTGTTTTTTGAATATTCCTTATAAGCAGTCGGACAAATAATATAAGGAGGTGCACCATTCGTGGCAAAAGTTGAATTAAAACAACCAATCGTACAGGCTATTGCAGATGACATCAAGGATGCAGCAAGTGTTGTATTAGTAGACTACCGCGGATTAACTGTTGCTCAGGACACAGAACTGCGTAAACAGTTAAGAGAAGCAGGAATCATCTACAAAGTTTGTAAAAACACAATGATGAAGAGAGCTTTTGAAGGAACTGATTTCGCAGCTTTAGACGAACACTTGGAAGGACCAAGCGCTATCGCGATTTCTAAAGATGACGCAACAGCTCCGGCAAGAATCCTTTGCAAGTTTGCAAAAGATGCAAAAGCCCTTGAATTAAAAGCAGGTGTTATTGAAGGTACAGTATACGATGTTGACGGACTGACAGAACTGTCCAAGATTCCATCAAGAGAAGAATTACTGTCCAAGTTACTTGGAAGCTTACAGTCACCTATTACAAATCTTGCTCGTGTTCTTAACCAGATCGCAGAGCAGGGTGGCGCTGAGAACTGTGTAGCAGCAGCTCCGGCAGAAGAAGCTGCAGAGGAGTAGAGCACTTATCGAGGTATTTTCGAGATTAGTGCGAACCCGTTCTTTGAACTTAGCGAGGTGTTATCGAGCTTAGTGAAAAGAACTTCATTTAAGAATTAAAAAAATAAAACAAAAATGGAGGAAAATAAAATGGCAAAATTAACAACAGCTGAATTTATTGATGCAATCAAAGAATTATCAGTATTAGAATTAAATGACTTAGTAAAAGCATGTGAAGAAGAATTTGGTGTTTCTGCAGCAGCAGGTGTAGTAGTTGCAGCAGCAGGCGGAGAAGCTGCAGCAGCAGAAGAGAAAGATGAGTTCGATGTAGAGTTAGTATCTGCAGGCGCATCTAAGGTTAAAGTAATCAAAGTTGTTCGTGAGATCACAGGACTTGGATTAAAAGAAGCTAAGGCAGTAGTTGACGAAGCTCCGAAGGTAGTTAAAGAAGCTGTTTCTAAGGCAGAAGCTGAAGAAATCAAAGCTAAACTTGAAGCTGAGGGTGCAGAAGTTAACCTTAAATAATCAAAAAGATGATTTTTCAAAGAGCTGTTCCAATTGGAATGGCTCTTTTTGTCTTTTTAGAAGAAGTGTTGTAAAATCAGAAAAATGGCTTGACAAACCCAATTTCAAATGATAATTTAATAATCAGTGATAGCATGTTACTTGTTTTTTTGAAAAACGAGGCATTAACTATACATAAATGTAAAAGATATTTATGTGTGTTAGTGCCTTTTTTTATACCATTTTTTATGGAATCTACTCTCTTACTGATGTACATAGATGTCTGAACGCAAAAAGGAAAAGGAGAAAAAAGATGAAAGACAAAATTTTTGGTGTGCTACAGCGCGTGGGAAGATCCTTTATGCTCCCGATTGCTATCCTGCCTGTAGCCGGACTGTTACTGGGAATCGGTGGTTCCTTCAGTAACGCAACGATGCTCGCAACATATGGATTGGACGGAATCCTGGGTGAGGGAACCGTATTTAACGCCATTTTTCTGGTTATGAAGGATGCGGGAAATATTGTTTTTACGAATCTTCCGATTATATTTGCCATGGGTGTGGCGATTGGTATGGCGAAGAAAGAGAAGGAAGTTGCTGCTCTTGCGGCTGTTATCGCTTTCTTCATCATGCATGCATCCATTGGTGCGATGATTGAGATTGGCGGCGGAGCAGAGACCTTGCTGAATGGAGCGACAACATCTGTATGTGGAATTACATCTCTTCAGATGGGAGTGTTCGGAGGTATGCTCGTAGGACTTGGAGTGGCAGCTCTCCACAATCGTTATTACAAGATTGAATTGCCGCAGGTTCTTTCGTTCTTCGGCGGTACAAGATTTGTTCCGATCGTGTGTTCTTTGGTGTACACTGGAGTTGGTATCGCAATGTACTTTATATGGCCTGTTGTGCAGAGCGGAATCTACGCAATCGGTGATGTGGTATTGAATTCTGGGTATTTTGGAACCTGGGTCTACGGATTGATGGAACGTCTGTTGATTCCGTTCGGTCTGCACCATGTGTTCTATCTTCCGTTCTGGCAGACGGCATTAGGCGGCACACTAGAAGTTGCAGGACAGACGATTGAGGGTGCACAGAACATTTTCTTTGCACAGCTTGCAGATCCTGCGGTAGAGCACTTTGCAGTGTCTGCGACAAGATTTATGTCTGGTAAGTTCCCACTTATGATCTTTGGACTTCCAGGAGCAGCTTTGGCGATGTACAAAACAGCGAAACCGGAAAAGCGCAAAGAAGTAGGCGGCCTTCTGCTGTCGGCAGCGTTGACATCCATGCTGACAGGAATTACAGAACCATTGGAATTCACTTTCTTGTTTGTAGCACCTCTTTTGTATGGAATTCACTGTGTGTTTGCAGGACTTGCGTATATGTTGATGCATGTCTTTCATGTCGGAGTGGGAATGACATTCTCGGGCGGACTGATTGATATGTTCTTGTTCGGTATTCTTCAGGGAAACGCGAAGACCAATTGGATCTGGATTGTAATCGTGGGAATTGGATACTTTATTGTATATTACTTCCTCTTTGGTTTCCTGATTCGAAAGTTGGATCTGAAGACACCGGGAAGAGATGACAGTGAAGAAGTGAAGTTGTATCGAAGAAGTGATGTGGAGGCAAGAAAGAAAGGGGAAGGTTCAGCGACAGGAACTGCTGTAGATGAATTGTCACAGACAATTTGTCAGGGTCTTGGAGGCAAGAAAAATATCTCGGATGTGGACTGTTGTGCTACCCGACTTCGCTGTACGGTCTATAAAGCGGAACTGGTGAATGATGCGCTCTTGAAATCAACAGGAGCATCTGGAGTCGTTCATAAAGGAAATGGAGTACAGATTATATATGGACCGAGAGTTACAGTTATTAAGTCTAATCTGGAAGATTATCTTGAGACAGCACCAGATGAAGAATATGTGGCTGATGTTCAGGAAGAGACGGTAAAAGAGAACCAGAATGAAGAAAAAGAACAGAAAGTTGTGAAGACGATCACCATCTCCAGCCCGGTAACGGGTGTTGCGGCTGATCTAGGGACAGCTCCGGATGAGGCTTTTGCCGGAAGAATGATGGGCGATGGTGCGGTTGTGACACCGAAGGATGCATATGTGTGCGCACCGGAAGACGGAGAGGTGTGTTTTGTATTCGAGACGAAGCATGCGATTGGATTCCAGACAGATTCTGGAATTGGTCTTCTGATTCATATGGGAATTGATACCGTTAAATTAGAAGGAAATGGATTTGAAGTGTTAGTCGAGAACGGACAAAAGGTGAAAAAGGGTGAGCCGATGCTTAAGATGGATCTGGATTACCTGCAGGCAAATGCACCATCTATGGCATCACCGGTACTTTGTACGGAACTGGAGGAAAATCAGAAGATCCGCCTGTTGAAGGAAGGCGAAATTCAGGCGGGTGAACCGCTTTTTGCAGTGGACTTCTGCGAATAAAGAGAAAGTGTGAGTGGGGAAAAGTATGTACAGGATAAAAAAGGTGTTGAATCATAACACGATCATAGGAATTCAGACCGAGAATCATCAAGAATATCTTATCATGGGCAAGGGAATCGGTTTTGGGAAAAAGGTGAGTGAAAGAGTGGAGGCAAGAGAAGAAGATGCCATCTATTCTCTTCAGGCATCCACAGACCGTGGAGATGCACGTGAACTGGTGAAAGAGATCTCGCCGGAGTGTCTGGAGATTGCGAATGAGGTTCTGGATGAGGCAGAGAAAATATTTGGAAAGATTGACAGAAGTATACTTTTCCCCATGGCAGACCACATTGAGTTTGCAATAAAGAGAATGAAAAACGGTGAGCAGATCAGCAATCCGTTAACGGAAGATATCCGAATTCTGTTCCATATGGAATTCAAGGCTGCAAGCTGTATTGCACCGATCCTGGCAAGAAAAATGAATCTTCGGATTGATGAAGATGAGGTGGGCTACATTGCACTTCATATTCATTCGGCAATTGAAGATGAGAAAGTGTCGCAGGCTATGCAGATGGCTCGCGCAGTCCGGGAATGTATTTCGCTGGTGGAAGAAGAGATTGGAAGGCCAATCGATGTCATGTCGCTGTCTTACAATCGTCTGATGAATCATATACGATATATGGTTGCGAGGGCAATCAGTGGAGAGCAGCTTAAGGTGAACAAGTTTGAAACAAAGAGGTAGCAGATAGAGTATAAATTTGAACATCACAAATAAGCCATCATATGGTGGCTGAAAATTGAATATTAACGCAACACCTAATCAGGAAGCAGGTGAAGGATCATCCTTGATGAGATAACCTCGTTGCCTTAGCAGATTAAGTGCCTGAGAAGTGGTAAGAACTTTTTCTTTGTTCACAGGACGTGATTCAAGAAAGCCTTCTGGTGTATATGGCTTCAGATCTGTAAGTATGTGCCAGATAGCGGTCAGGATCATACGACAGATAGCAATGATGGCTTTCTTGTGACCACGGCGTGCTTTGATACGTTTATAGCGAGTAGTAAATTCGGGAAGTTTCTTCGATTTGATTAAAGCATTTGCAACTTGTACTAGAACTGGTTTAAAATAGGAACCAGCACGGGAAATCCGAGTGGATTTGATTTTGCGGTCGCTTTTATCATTTCGAGGACAACATCCGGCCCAGGAGACGAGGTGTTTAGCTGTGGGGAAGACAGACATATCACCGCCAATCTCTGAAAGCACTTGAATAGCAGTCATTGGATTCTTATCGAATCCGGGAACAGTCCTTATTAAGTTTAAAGCAGCCTCATATTTATCACTGAGACGAAGGATTTCCTGTTCTACTTCTGAAATGTGCTTTTGTAATTCATCGATATGATCAAGGCATTGTCTAAGTTTCACAGCTTGTTCTTTAGAGATAGCCCCATCAATGGCCGCCTGTATTTCTTCAATGGGAGTTTTGCAGCGACCATGAACGAAAGGTGCTACATCAAATTTTTCACCAGGGTGTTGCAAAATCTGTTCTGTAATAGAACGAGAAGATTTACCAAATACATCAGAAAAAACATCATCAAGTTTTAGATTGGATACTGTAAGACAATTCTGAGCACGATTCTTTTCACCGGTAATCATGCAGGTGAGTTTGAAACGGTATCTTACAAGATCCCTAAGTTCTCTGATGTCAGCAGGTGGAATAAAGGAAGGTTTAACCATACCACACATGTATAGATCGCAAATCCATTTCGCATCTTTACGGTCGGTTTTGTTTCCTTTCATCGGTTTTGTGTATTTGGGATGAGACAGAGTAACCCAGATTTTGTGTTGCTCTAAGATATTGAACACAGGGATCCAATACTTTCCGGTAGATTCCATGCATACATCTTTACAGTTGTATTTTGCAAGCCAGTCACACAACGCATTCAATCCTTTTGTGAAGGAAGAAAAGCGAGCTTGCTTGTACTCTGTACGATTATTGGAATCAGTAATACCGATACAGGCATAGCTCCATGTTTTGTGGACATCAAGTCCACAGCAATTGAATTTCAAAATTTTAAAAGACAAGTAACTACCTCCTGAATTTATAGTTATAAAACTGACAGTGACTGGTCATCCGGCGAGATCGAGTCGACTTCGGAAGAGATAAGTTTACGGGCTACTGTTATGCGCCACTCATTGATGCCTTAACGGATGACCGACAACATATATGAATACGAGGTCGCCGCTATACAGCCCCGCCACTCACCTCCACGTGTTCTGTAGTGTGTCAGTCTTATAAGAAGATAATATCAGAAGGAAAACAGATTAGATAGCGAAAGGTCAGTGCACCAGTTTCATGACGCATTGGTGTCTTTCGCAGAAAGACGGGATATATGAATGATTACATGGGAATTAAGTTTCCACAGGCTTTCCGGACAGCGAAGGTTATCTGCGAGCGGGTTGGAAAAAGTCTGAAGTGTAATCTAAGTGAAGTGGAGATCGGATATCTGGCCATGCATATTGAAAGAGTAACAAGTGATGAACGAGAAAGTTCTGATAATAAATAGGAAAGAATAAAAACAAAAAGGAGATTAAAATTATGAAGACATTTAATTACGTTATTACAGATGAAGTGGGAATCCATGCAAGACCGGCAGGAATGTTGGTAAAAGAAGCAAAGAAATATGAATCACAGATTATGATCAAAAAAGGAGACAAGCAGGCCGATGTCAGAAAACTGATGATGTTGATGGGCATGGGGGTAAAATGTGGCGAAGAAGTCACTGTAGAAGTTACCGGCTCAGATGAAGAAGAGGCATGCGCAGCAATGGAAGCATTTTTCAAGACAAACTTATAATCAGAGAAGACCAGAGGTAGCAGAGATGGAAGTTTATCAGGGAAAATCAATATTCAAAGGCATTGCCATAGGAAAGCTCTTCTTCTACCAAAAAGGAGAACAGTCCGTAAAGAGAGAAAAGATTCAGGATACTGCAACAGAGATTCAGAGATATGAGGCGGCGCGCCAGGAAGCGATTGATCAGTTAAATGTCCTGTATGAAAAAGCAGTCAAAGAGGTGGGAGAGGTCAATGCAGCTGTCTTCGAGGTTCATGCCATGATGCTGGAAGATGATGACTATGTAGATTCTATAGTAAATATCATCGAGACACAGCGGGTCAATGCAGAATTCGCGGTTGCGACGACTGGAGATAACTTTGCTGCAATGTTTGCAGAGATGGATGATGATTATTTTAAGGCCAGAGCAGTGGATGTTAAGGATATATCCGAACGGCTTGTGAATGTCCTGAGTGGAAGAAATGATGGTGGGGATCTGGGAGCAGAACCTGTCATCGTTGTGGCGGATGACCTGGCACCAAGTGAGACGGTGCAGATGGACAAGGAGAAGCTGCTGGCATTCGTTACCCGCTATGGTTCTTCTAATTCACACACGGCAATTCTTGCAAGAACTATGAATATCCCGGCGCTGATCGGAGTAGAGATTCAGGAAGACTGGAATGAAAAACTGGCAGTGGTGGATGGTTATGAAGGGAAATTATACATCGATCCGGAAGAAGAAGTGCTTACAAAGATGCGAAAGAAGCAGAGAGAAGATCTGGAAGCCAGAGAATTGTTAGAGCAACTTCGGGGCAAAGAAGATGTAACCCTGGATGGAAAGAAGATTCGTCTGTATGCGAACATTGGAAGCGTGAAGGATGTTGCGGGAGTATTGGCCAATGATGCGGCTGGTATCGGTCTGTTCCGAAGTGAGTTTTTGTATCTGGAAGCTGACGATTATCCGGATGAAGAAGCACAGTTCCAGGCATATAAGACGGTTGCAGAGAATATGGCGGGCAAAAAAGTGATTGTCCGGACGCTTGATATCGGTGCGGATAAACAAGTGGATTACTTCCATATGGAAAAAGAAGAGAATCCGGCTATGGGCTATCGTGCGATCCGAATCTGCCTGGATCGACCGGAGATATTCAAGACTCAGCTGCGAGCCCTTCTTCGCGCAAGCGCATATGGCAATATTGCAATTATGTATCCGATGATTATCTCTGTCGATGAAGTGAGGAAGATCAAGGCGATTGTGGAAGAGATTAAGCGAGAACTGGATGCAAAAGGAATTTGTTACGGAGAAGTGGAGCAGGGGATTATGATAGAGACGCCGGCAGCGGTCATGATCAGTGATCTGCTGGCACAGGAAGTTGACTTCTTCAGTATCGGAACGAACGATCTGACACAATACACACTTGCGATTGACCGCCAGAATATGAAACTTGATAATATCTACGATGCACATCATCCGGCAGTGCTTCGAATGATTCAGACAACTATAGATAATGGACACCAGCATGGCTGCTGGGTAGGTATCTGCGGAGAACTTGGCGCGGATATGACATTGACAGAGACGTTCCTGAAGATGGGAATCGATGAACTGTCCGTATCACCATCATTCGTATTACCGATCCGTAAATTGATCCGGCAGATACGTCTGTAGCAGAGAGGGGACGGGGGGCTTTTCAAAAACCTCCGCCCCCCTTTTTGAAAAAATAAAAAAAGTGATTGACAAGCTCGAAAAGTTTATGATATAGTAAAAAATGCGCTATTGTGGAAAGTTATACCGTGATATCGTTCGGAATCTAGTTAAAATATAAATGAGGAGTGAAACGTCAATATGGAGAAAAACAGAATTCGTCCTATCAAAAGTGGAAAAAGTTCACGCATGAGTTATTCCAGACAAAAAGAAGTTCTTCAGATGCCTAACTTGATCGAAGTCCAGAAGGATTCCTATCAGTGGTTCCTGGATGAAGGGTTGAATGAAGTATTTGATGATATTTCCCCGATTACTGATTACAGTGGTCATTTAAGCCTGGAATTTGTTGATTTCACTTTGTGTGAAAAAGACGTGAAGTACACAATCGAAGAGTGTAAAGAGCGTGATGCGACTTACGCGGCACCATTAAAAGTAAGAGTAAGACTTCATAACAAAGAGACAGACGAAATCAACGAGCATGAAATCTTCATGGGGGATCTGCCGTTGATGACCAGTACAGGTACGTTTGTAATTAATGGAGCAGAGCGTGTTATCGTAAGCCAGTTAGTGCGTTCCCCAGGTATCTATTATGCAATTGCACATGATAAAGTAGGTAAGAAACTATATTCATCTACTGTTATTCCGAACCGTGGTGCATGGCTGGAGTATGAGACGGATTCCAATGACGTTTTTTATGTACGTGTAGATAGAACAAGAAAGGTACCGATCACCGTGTTGATTCGTGCGCTGGGAATCGGTACAAATCCAGAGATTGTTGAACTTTTTGGAGAGGAGCCGAAGATCCTTGCAAGTTTTGAGAAGGATGCGGCTACGAACTATCAGGAAGGTCTTCTGGAATTATATAAGAAGATCCGTCCAGGCGAACCGTTGGCAGTGGACAGTGCAGAGAGTCTGATTACCAGTATGTTCTTTGATCCTAGACGTTATGACCTTGCAAAAGTAGGAAGATATAAATTCAATAAAAAGTTGGCTCTTAAGAACCGTATCTCTGGTCAGGTGCTGGCAGAGGATGCTGTGAGTCCAATTACAGGAGAAGTAATTGCAGAAGCCGGAACTAAGATTACCAGAGAACTGGCAGATCAGATTCAGAATGCAGCCATTCCATATGTATGGATCGAGAGACCGGAAGAAGAGAGAAATATTAAGGTTCTTTCTAATATGATGGTTGATCTTGCAGCAATCGTAGATATTGATCCGAAGGAAGTCGGAGTTACCGAACAGGTATATTATCCGGTTCTGGCAGGTATCTTGGAAGAGACCGCCGGTGATGTTGATGAGCTGAAAGATGCGATTAAGAGAGATATCCATGATCTGATTCCAAAGCATATCACAAAAGAAGATATCCTGGCATCTATCAACTACAATATTCATCTGGAATATGGTCTTGGAAATGATGACGATATCGACCACCTTGGCAACAGACGAATCCGTTCCGTAGGTGAGTTGTTACAGAATCAGTACAGAATAGGTCTTTCCAGACTGGAAAGAGTTGTCCGTGAAAGAATGACAACCCAGGATCTGGAAGGTATCTCACCACAGTCACTGATCAATATTAAGCCTGTTACAGCTGCTGTGAAGGAGTTCTTTGGTTCTTCTCAGTTGTCACAGTTCATGGATCAGAATAACCCACTGGGTGAGTTGACCCATAAGAGACGTCTGTCTGCTCTTGGTCCAGGTGGTCTGTCAAGAGACCGTGCCGGATTCGAGGTTCGAGACGTTCACTATTCACATTATGGAAGAATGTGCCCGATTGAGACACCTGAAGGTCCGAACATTGGTCTGATCAACTCTCTTGCATGCTATGCGAGAATCAACCAGTACGGATTTATTGAGGCGCCATATCGTAAGATTAATCATGACGATCCGGCCAATCCGGTCGTAACAGAAGAAGTTGTCTATATGACAGCTGATGAAGAAGATAACTATCATGTAGCACAGGCCAACGAGCCGTTAGATGCAGAAGGACATTTCATCCATAAGAATGTATCCGGTCGTTACCGCGAAGAGACACAGGAATATGAGAGAAGAATGTTCGATTATATGGACGTATCTCCAAAGATGGTGTTCTCTGTTGCTACAGCATTGATTCCTTTCCTGGAAAATGATGATGCGAACCGTGCGCTGATGGGATCCAACATGCAGCGTCAGGCAGTGCCTCTTATGATGACAGAAGCACCAGTTGTAGGTACAGGTATGGAAGAGAAATCTGCGGTTGACTCCGGTGTATGTGTTGTGGCAGAAGCAGGCGGCGTTGTAGAACGCTCTACTTCTACAGAGATCACCGTTCGTCAGGATGATGGAAGTCTTAAGAAGTATAAATTAACCAAGTTCCTCAGAAGTAACCAGAGTAACTGTTATAACCAGAGACCGATCGTATTCAAGGGTGAAAGGGTAGAAGCCGGTGATGTAATTGCTGACGGACCATCTACATCTAATGGTGAGATGGCTCTTGGTAAGAACCCTCTGATCGGATTCATGACCTGGGAAGGTTATAACTACGAGGATGCGGTATTATTAAGTGAAAGATTAGTACAGGAAGATGTCTATACATCTATCCACATTGAAGAATATGAAGCAGAAGCACGTGATACCAAGTTGGGACCAGAAGAAATCACACGAGACATTCCGGGTGTTGGTGATGATGCTCTGAAGAATCTGGATGAGAGAGGCATCATCCGTATTGGTGCAGAAGTACGTGCCGGAGATATTCTGGTTGGTAAAGTAACTCCGAAGGGAGAGACAGAACTGACCGCAGAAGAGAGACTGCTCCGCGCGATCTTCGGTGAAAAAGCACGTGAAGTAAGAGACACTTCCCTGAAAGTGCCACACGGAGAATATGGTATCGTTGTTGATGCGAAGGTATTTACAAGAGATAATGGTGATGAACTGTCTCCGGGAGTGAACCAGTCTGTTCGTATCTATATTGCACAGAAGAGAAAGATCTCTGTTGGTGATAAGATGGCCGGACGTCATGGTAACAAGGGTGTCGTTTCCCGAGTACTCCCTGTAGAGGATATGCCGTTTTTGCCAAACGGACGTCCTCTGGATATCGTGCTGAACCCATTGGGTGTGCCTTCACGTATGAATATCGGACAGGTATTGGAAATCCACCTGTCACTGGCAGCAAAAGCATTAGGATTTAACATTGCAACACCAGTATTTGATGGTGCAGATGAAAATGATATTATGGATACACTTGACCTGGCAAATGATTATGTAAACTTAAGCTGGGAAGAGTTCGAGGCAAAGCATAAAGAAGAATTGCTTCCAGAAGTGCTTCAGTATCTGTCTGACAATAGAGAACACAGAAAGTTGTGGAAAGGTGTTCCGATTTCCAGAGATGGAAAGGTTCGTCTGCGTGACGGAAGAACCGGAGAATATTTTGACAGCCCGGTAACCATCGGACACATGCATTATCTGAAACTGCATCACCTGGTTGATGATAAGATCCATGCACGTTCAACCGGTCCTTACTCACTTGTTACACAGCAGCCGTTAGGTGGTAAGGCACAGTTCGGTGGACAGCGTTTCGGTGAGATGGAGGTATGGGCACTGGAGGCCTATGGTGCATCTTACACATTGCAGGAAATCCTGACTGTGAAGTCAGATGATGTTGTCGGCCGTGTGAAGACTTACGAGGCAATCATTAAGGGTGAGAATATCCCAGAGCCGGGAATTCCAGAATCCTTCAAGGTATTGTTGAAAGAATTACAGTCTCTTGGATTGGATGTACGTGTACTGCGTGATGACAATACAGAAGTAGAGATCATGGAAACTGCCGATATGGGTGAAACTGATTTTCGCTCATTAATTGAAGGAGACAGAAGGTACCATCAGGATGATGATCTTGGGGCACATGGCTACACAGAACAGGAATTCCAGGGTGAAGAACTGGTAGATGTGGAAGAAGAGCCTGAAGATGATGACTTCGATATGGAATTTGAAGAAACTGATGACTATGGATATGACGATATGTCAGATAATGAATAGGAAGGGGTGCCAGTATGCCAGAAAACAATAAGGAACAAACATATCAGCCAATGACTTTTGATGCAATCAAAATCGGTTTGGCATCGCCTGAGAAGATTCTGGAATGGTCAAGGGGAGAAGTTACAAAGCCTGAGACAATTAATTATAGAACCTTAAAGCCAGAAAAAGACGGCTTATTCTGTGAAAGAATATTTGGACCTAGCAAAGACTGGGAGTGCCACTGCGGTAAGTATAAGAAGATCCGCTATAAAGGTGTAGTCTGCGACCGCTGTGGTGTTGAGGTCACCAAAGCGAGTGTGCGTCGTGAGCGTATGGGGCATATCGCACTTGCTGCTCCGGTATCACACATCTGGTACTTCAAAGGAATTCCAAGCCGTATGGGTCTGATTCTTGACCTGTCTCCGAGAACTCTGGAGAAGGTACTGTATTTTGCCTCTTATATCGTATTGGATAAAGGGGAGACAGATCTTCAGTATAAACAGGTGTTGTCTGAGCAGGAATATCAGGAAGCAAGAGAGAAGTGGGGAAGTGCATTCCGTGTAGGTATGGGCGCTGAATCCATCAAAGAGCTCCTGGAAGCAATTGACCTGGACAAGGAATACAAAGAATTATCTGAAGGACTGAAAGGTGCAACTGGACAGAAGCGTGCAAGAATCGTAAAACGTCTGGAGGTCGTAGAAGCTTTCCGTGAGTCTGGTAATAAACCGGAGTGGATGATCTTGACAGCAATTCCGGTCATTCCACCAGATCTTAGACCAATGGTTCAGCTGGATGGCGGACGTTTCGCTACTTCTGACCTGAATGATCTGTACCGTAGAATTATTAATAGAAATAACCGTCTGAAACGTCTTCTTGAATTAGGCGCACCAGACATTATCGTTAGAAATGAAAAGAGAATGCTGCAGGAAGCAGTAGATGCCCTGATCGATAACGGACGTCGTGGACGTCCGGTTACAGGACCTGGTAACAGAGCTCTGAAGTCCTTGTCAGACATGCTGAAAGGTAAGTCCGGACGTTTCCGTCAGAACCTTTTGGGTAAACGTGTTGACTATTCTGGACGTTCTGTTATCGTCGTAGGACCAGAACTGAAGATTTATCAGTGTGGTCTTCCAAAAGAGATGGCAATTGAGCTGTTCAAACCATTCGTCATGAAAGAGCTGGTTCAGAACGGAACTGCTCATAACATTAAGAATGCCAAGAAGATGGTAGAAAGAGTACAGCCAGAGGTGTGGGATGTACTGGAAGATGTTATCAAAGAACATCCAGTTATGCTGAACCGTGCCCCCACGCTGCACAGACTTGGTATTCAGGCATTCGAGCCGATCCTTGTAGAAGGTAAGGCGATTAAGCTTCATCCATTGGTATGTACTGCATACAATGCCGACTTTGACGGAGACCAGATGGCTGTCCATCTTCCGTTATCTGTAGAAGCACAGGCAGAATGCCGTTTCTTACTGCTGTCACCAAACAACCTGTTGAAACCGTCTGACGGTGGACCGGTTGCCGTTCCTTCACAGGATATGGTACTTGGTATCTATTATCTGACACAGGAAAGACCTGGGGCAAAAGGAGAAGGAAAAGCATTTAAGAGTGTGAATGAGGCAATTCTTGCTTATGAAAATGATGCTCTGACGCTTCACTCACGTATCAAAGTACGTGTATCTAAGACAATGCCAGATGAAACTGTGAAGACAGGAACCATTGAATCTACACTGGGAAGATTTATCTTTAACGAAATCATTCCTCAGGATCTTGGATTTGTAGACCGTGAAGTAGAAGGCAATGAATTACTGCTGGAGATTGATTTCCACGTAGGTAAGAAGCAGTTAAAACAGATCCTTGAAAAAGTTATTAACACCCATGGATCTACTGCAACCGCAGAAGTTCTGGATGCAGTAAAATCCATCGGTTACAAATATTCCACCAGAGCGGCTATGACCGTATCTATCTCAGATATGACGGTACCTCCGCAGAAGCCAGAGATGATTCAGAAGGCACAGGATACCGTGGATAAGATCACAAAGAACTTCAAGCGTGGTCTGATCACAGAAGAGGAGCGTTACAAAGAAGTTGTTGAGACATGGAAAGCAACGGATGATGCTCTTACAGAAGCACTGTTGTCTGGACTTGATAAATACAACAATATCTTCATGATGGCCGATTCCGGAGCCCGTGGTTCCGACAAGCAGATCAAACAGCTGGCCGGTATGCGTGGTCTGATGGCTGATACAACTGGTCGTACCATTGAGTTGCCTATTAAGTCAAACTTCCGTGAAGGTCTGGACGTATTGGAGTACTTCATGTCTGCTCATGGTGCTCGTAAAGGTCTGTCCGATACAGCGCTTCGTACCGCCGATTCCGGATACCTGACCAGACGTCTGGTTGACGTATCACAGGAACTGATCATTCACGAAATGGATTGTGTGGAAAAGGGTGCTGAGATTCCAGGAATGTATGTGAAAGCGTTCATGGATGGTAATGAAGAGATTGAAAGCTTACAGGAGCGTATTACCGGACGTTATCTGTGTGAGAATATCGTAGATAAAGATGGCAACATTCTTGTAAAAGCGAACCATATGGTAACACCAAAGCGTGCAGAGCTGATCATGAAGAAAGGTGTGGATGAGAACGGGGAACCACTGAAGAAGATCAAGATCCGTACGATTCTAACCTGTAGATCTCACAATGGTGTTTGTGCAAAATGTTACGGTGCTAACATGGCAACCGGTGAGCCGGTGCAGGTTGGTGAAGCAGTAGGTATTATTGCGGCACAGTCTATCGGTGAGCCTGGTACACAGTTGACCATGCGTACATTCCATACGGGTGGTGTAGCCGGTGATGATATCACACAGGGTCTTCCTCGTGTCGAAGAGCTTTTTGAGGCAAGAAAGCCGAAGGGTCTTGCAATCATCACAGAATTTGCAGGAAGAGCTACCATTAATGATACAAAGAAGAAACGTGAAATTATCGTAACCAATAACGAGACCGGAGAGTCAAAAGCATACCTGATTCCTTACGGATCAAGAATCAAGATTCAGGATGGTGTAGAGTTAGAGGCCGGAGATGAATTGACGGAAGGTAGTGTGAATCCACATGATATCCTTAAGATCAAGGGTCTGAGAGCTGTACAGGATTACATGATTCAGGAAGTGCAGCGCGTATACCGTCTGCAGGGTGTTGATATTAACGATAAGCATATCGAGGTCATTGTACGTCAGATGCTGAAGAAGGTTCGTGTGGAAGAAGCTGGTGATACAGAATTTTTGCCAGGAACTAACGTAGATAGACTGGAATTTGAAGATGTGAACGCGGCATTGATTGCAGAAGGTAAAGAGCCGGCAACAGGAGAGCAGATTATGCTTGGTATTACAAAAGCATCACTTGCAACGAACTCCTTCCTGTCAGCTGCATCCTTCCAGGAGACAACGAAGGTACTGACAGAGGCAGCAATTAAGGGTAAGGTCGATCCGCTGGTTGGTCTGAAAGAGAACGTAATCATCGGTAAGCATATCCCGGCTGGTACAGGTATGAGAAAATATCGCGATATCAAGCTCGATACAGAGATGTCCATGGATGATGAAATTATGTTAGATGAAGACATGGATGATATGGAAGAAATGATTGATTTCGTAGAAGAATAAAAGATAAAAAGCGAGAAGCCATAAGGTTTCTCGCTTTTTTTGTGGAATATCGATGAGCCAAATACCGACCCTATTTCGTTATTGATAAATCTTATCGTTAACAATATTGACAATCGGTATCAATAAGAATATAATTCCAATGTAAATGATAATCAGTATCAAATCAAGAGGGATGAAATATGAGCCAGGAAGAAAAGGTTGAAGAAGTAATCAGACAATTGAAAGAAAAAGGTTATCGAATTACAGATCAGAGAAAGATGTTGCTTCGTATTATTTTGGCAAACGAATGTTCCTCCTGCAAAGAGATATATTTCGCCGCAAAGAAAATTGATGACAAGGTAGGTATTGCTACCGTCTATCGGACAATACAATTGCTGGAAGATATGGAACTGATTCATAAAGAGATGGTAGTACGAATATAAGAGCCAAATAAGGAAGAAGGAGTGATTATGATGCCACTGACAATGTTGAGTTCAGGTGAAACCGCTTCGATTAAAAGAATCGGCGGACATGACGAAGTGAAAAAATTTCTGGAAAATCTGGGATTTGTGACAGGGGAACAGGTGAAGATTGTGTCGAGTAATGGAGGCAACATAATCGTTCAGGTAAAGGACTCCAGAGTTGCGGTAAGTAAAGGGATTGCGAATAAGATTATGATATAGGAGGAGAAGAGAGGATGCAGACATTAAGAGATGTGAAATGTGACCAGAACGTAAAGGTCGTGAAACTGCATGGCGAAGGAGCAACAAGACGCAGGATCATGGATATGGGAATCACAAAAGGAACAGGAATTTATGTCAGAAAGGTTGCGCCATTGGGGGATCCGGTGGAAGTGACTGTTCGAGGATATGAACTTTCCCTTAGAAAAGCAGACGCAGAGATGATTGAAGTAGAATAGATGAGTCGTACAGGAGGAATGAAAATGGGAGTAAGAATTGCACTTGCCGGTAATCCGAACAGTGGAAAAACAACATTATTTAATGCACTTACAGGCTCTAATCAGTTTGTGGGTAATTGGCCAGGAGTAACCGTAGAGAAAAAAGAAGGTAAGTTAAGAGATAACAAAGATGTCACCGTCATGGATCTGCCGGGAATATATTCCCTGTCACCGTATACACTGGAAGAAGTAGTGGCAAGAAACTATCTGATTACAGAACGCCCGGATGTGATATTAAACATTGTAGATGGAACCAACCTGGAACGTAATCTATATCTGACTACACAGTTGATGGAGCTTGGAATTCCAGTGGTGATGGCAATCAATATGATGGATGTGGTGAAAAAATCTGGTGACCAGATCAACACGAAGGAGCTTTCTGAAAAACTGGGATGTGAAATTGTAAGCATATCTGCTTTAAAAGGAGAAGGTGTAAAAGAAGCCGCAGCGAAAGCAGTAAAACTTGCAGAAAAGAAGGCATCTGCACCAGTCCATGAATTTGCAGCGGAAGTAGAATCCGTGTTAGATGAGATTGAAACCGTGCTGACGAATGTGCCGGAAGAGCAGAAGCGTTTCTATGCGATCAAACTTTTTGAGCGTGATGACAAGATTCAGGAACAGTTAAAACAGGCGCCTGATGTTGAAAATATTGTTGCAGCAGCTGAGAAAGCGTTTGACGATGATGCAGAAAGTATCATTACAAATGAGCGTTATGCATACATATCTTCTGTGATAGGTGACTGTCTGAAGAAGGCAAATAAAGAGAAGTTGACGACATCTGATAAGATTGACAGAGTCGTTACGAACCGTTGGCTTGCACTTCCTATTTTTGCTGTCGTTATGTGGATTGTGTATTATGTATCCGTTACAACAGTAGGAACTTTCGTGACGGATTGGACCAATGATGTGCTGTTTGGTGAGATCATTCCGCCGGCAATCGAAAGCTTCCTTGTAAGCATTAACTGTGCAGACTGGCTGCAGGGATTGATCCTGGATGGTATTGTAGCCGGGGTTGGAGCAGTGCTTGGATTCGTACCACAGATGCTTGTATTGTTCATCTTCTTGGCATTCCTGGAATCTTGCGGATATATGGCTCGTATAGCGTTTATCATGGACAGAATTTTCCGTAAATTTGGTTTATCCGGTAAGTCCTTCATCCCAATGCTGATTGGTACCGGATGTGGAGTTCCTGGAATTATGGCCTCTCGTACAATTGAAAATGAGCGCGACAGAAGAATGACGATCATGACGACAACTTTCATCCCGTGCGGAGCAAAATTACCGATTATTGCATTGATTGCAGGCGCATTGTTTGATGGAGCATCCTGGGTTGCGCCAAGTGCATATTTTGTGGGAATCGCTGCAATTATCTGCTCTGGAATCATTCTGAAGAAGACAAAGATGTTCGCGGGAGATCCGGCACCGTTTGTAATGGAGCTTCCTGCATATCATCTTCCAACTGTAGGAAATGTCCTTAGGAAGCATGTGGGAAAGAGGCTGGTCATTTATCAAGAAAGCAGGTACCATCATCTTACTGTCTACGATCTTCGTATGGTTTACTTCAAACTTCGGCATTGTAGACGGACACTTTGGTATGGTAGATGATTTGAGCCAGGGATTTTTGGCAAATATAGGAAAAATCTTTGCATGGATATTCATTCCGCTTGGATGGGGAGACTGGAAAGCAGCCGTTGCGGCAATTACTGGTCTGGTAGCAAAGGAAAATGTCGTGGGTACATTCGGTATCCTCTATGGATTCGCTGAAGTAGCAGAAGACGGTTCTGAGATTTGGGGCACTCTGGCAGCAAGTATGACAACGATCGCAGCATATTCCTTCCTGGTATTCAACCTGCTGTGTGCACCTTGCTTTGCGGCAATCGGAGCGATCAAGCGTGAGATGAACAGTGCAAAATGGACCTGGTTTGCAATCGGATATCAGTGTGTATTTGCTTATGCAGTGTCATTGTGTATCTATCAGTTTGGCTCTCTCTTCACTGGTGGAGGAGTTGGAATTGGAACGATTGCAGCGGTTCTGGTAGTTATCGGATTCCTCTATCTGTTGTTCAGACCGTATAAAGAGAGCACTTCACTGAATATGAACATATCCAGCGTCAAGGCAAGAAAAGCAAAGGCATAATAAGAGGATTATTTAGATAGAAAGAAGGAGATTCTATGGCATTAGCAGTAAGCAGTATCGTGTCAACAACAATTGTAGGAGCTGTATTATTAGTAATTGTTGCGCTGATTATCAGAAGTATGTGGAAAAAGAAAAAATCAGGCGGAGGATGTGGCTGTGGGTGTAGCGGCTGTTCTGGACAGTGCCAGGGGAAAGATCTGGAGAAGGATAAGTTATAAGTGAATTATATTTTAAGAATAGACAGATGAAGCAGGATTATTATGATCCTGCTCCATCTGTCTGTTCAGTTAAAGTTTGGTTAGCATTCAGATGAATACAAAGACGTGTATCTCCCGGTGAGCTTTCAACAGATATTCCATATTCTATTCCTTCATATAATCGAATTTTATTATGAATATTGATAATTCCAATTCCTTCGGATCCATTAAATGAGGCATTGATATCCGCCGGGGCGTCTTGTGTCAGTATCTTATTCAATTCTATTAATATATTTTCATCAAATCCAATTCCATTGTCTTGCAGAAGAATATAAAGTTCTGAGCCTTTACGGTAAGCAGATATCTGAATCATTCCATTGTTCTCGATAGAATCCAATCCGTGAAAAATAGCATTTTCTACAAGTGGCTGAAGAATCATCTTAGGAATCAGACATTGCTTTGTATCATCATGAATATCCAGACTGTAGGAGATACGATCTTGAAACCGTACCTGAATCATATAGAGATATTTATCGATAATTGTCAATTCATCATCTAGAGGGACCAGAAATGCTCCTTTAATAGAGTAGCGAAAAAGATCTGCCATATTAGTACATATTTGTGCAACCTCGGGTATGCCATGGATTAAAGAGATGCCTCGCATACATTGAAGCATATTATATAAAAAATGTGGATTAATCTGGCTTTGATAGGCATAAATCTGAGTCTGCTTTTTACTGATCTCCATTTCATAAAGCCGGGCCTGCGAAGCGATATTCTTTTGATTCAGAGAAGCAATTCTTGTGAGTAGAGCATTAATATGGGAAGCAATAGAGCCGATCTCATTATTCAGTTTTGTGTGGAGCTGAAGTTCGTGCTGCATATAATCGGTAGACTCGATTGCTTCGTTCAATTGATGAATCGGTTTGATAATTATATGGTGAACGGCAATTGAAAGATAAAGGATGCAGAAAAAGAGCAAAAATGCCAAGGCAATCAATAATTCGGATTGTTCGTCTTTGAATAGATGTAATTGCTCATTATAAATGGTGCCGGTAACAGACAGATTCGTATTCGGTATGTTTTCGATTTCATGAAAAAGTTCTTGGGTTGTAGCCTTAGAGAAGGAACTTTCGGGACTATTTGAATATAATATATTGCCTGTTGTGTCATCTGTGATATTTAGAGACATATCTGTTGTCGAGTTCACAAGCTGGTTCAAAGTATCTGTTTTACAGATAATAGCAATATTACCTAGATGTTTTCCAAAATCTTTTGAAAAAGTTGTCATATATATTGGGCTGAAATAGATCATATAAGGCGTATTTGTGACAGGTTGGATATAGAACTCAAAATAACTTTCGGTGTTTCTTTGTTCATCCATAAAATGTTCAACCGTAAAATCTTCCATATCAGCAGGAATATAACTGACCATACTTGTCGGAGAGTTCTTGTCCCAGACTATGATATCTACAAGACCAGGCGTATAGGAGTGTGCCATGCCGATCAAGGTGGAGAATGATTGCCGCTGTAATTGATGCGTATCTGTAGATGCACTTAACAGATAAGACTGGGTTTCTTCTTGCGAAGCAAATATAGTGGAAGTTTTTTCATGCTGGTAGTCATGGAAACAATATTTATCTTGACATTCTCAATTGTTGAAGAGCAATATCTTTTTAAATTTTCAGTTTGTTCATCTAGCATCTGAAACATCGTATAGCTGCTGAATGCCAAAATGATAAGAATTGGAAGTAGTAAAATAGCTATAAATTGATGCGATAATGTTTTTTTCATGACTTATACTCCTTCGGGGTGGAGAATAACTTTCGGTATTCTTTTGGTGAGTAACTGCAATGCTTTTTAAAAACTTTACTGAAGTAAAAATAGTCGCTGTATCCGACCATTGAGGCAATTGTTTCCAGAGAATGCGTTGTTGTCTTGAGTAAATTCTGTGCTTCTGTGACGCGCAAGTGAGTCAGATATTGTGAGAATGTCTGTCCAAGATATTTGTTGAATAAAGAACAACAATAATTTGGATTTATGTCAAAATGGCTGGCAAGAGATTTTAAGGTAAGCTTTTCAGAAAAATGAGTAATCATATAATTTCGAATTTTCTCAAAATTATCGTCAATATATGCGGGTGGTGTGACAGGAGTTGTCCGCTTGTCAAGAGCCTTTTTTACCCGTTCCAGACATAAGGATGTTTCGTTAGGATTCAATGGTTTGAGACAGTAGCCGGCAACACCATAGGAAATTGCTTCTTTAGCATAAGCAAAATCACTGTATCCACTGACAATAATAAATTCACAATTTATGTTTTGCTCTCTGACCTTTTGCATAAGTTCCAGACCGTTTATTCCTGGCATACGAATATCAGTAATTATAAGATCCGGCTTTTTTGCAATGATGGCAGGAAGTGCTTTTAAGGGAGTTCGAAAAGAATCAATGATTTCAAATCCCATTTCATCCAGTGCAAAAGTATTTTCAATGTCAATAATTGTCCAAGGTTCATCATCAATTATCATTACAGTATACATGATATTAACGCCTCCTGTGTAATACAAAGGTAAGTATACTGTAAAAAAAGATGAAACGCAATAAAAATTAGAAAATGTTAAAAACATATCACGTACTTTCTGATAAAATGTAAAATACTCACAAAATAAAATGTTAAATCTGAATAATTTACATGTTATCCCAAAGAACAATCTCATATAATTTTCATATAAAAGAAACAAAAAAAGAAGGAGGAAAAGCTATGAAAAAAAGAGTAAGGATTCTCTCTGTACTGTTATGTGTGGCTATGGTGGGTGGCTTAGTTGCATGTGGAAGCAAGAAGGAGGACAAAAAAGATGATGGAAATGAAGACGGAAAAATAAAACTTACTTTTTCTACATCCGTATATGTAGAAGAACCTCATCAAAAGGCAATTGATGCACTCCTGGAAGCTTACAGTAAGAAAGAGCCAAACGTAAGTATTGAAATTCTTGGTGCAGGTTATGATGGTTATTGGGACAATATCACGACTGAAATACTGGCCAACAATGAAAGTGATATGATCCAGGTGTACCCAGAAAACATATCTACTTACAATGCGATTCGCGAGGGAGGCACATTTATTGATCTTTCCGAATATATGAGCGATGAGTTAAAAGAAAAACTGGTCGGACAGGATATGTGTGATGTGGACGGAAAAACACTTGCGATTTCCAGTTATGCTTGGGGAACAACTGGAATCTTTTATCGCAAATCAATGTTGGAAGAAGCAGGAATAGATCCTGAATCTATTAAAACACAAGAAGATTTTAGAGAAGCCTGTGAGAAATTCACATCGGAAGGTAAGTACGCAATTGGAGTTGTGTCAGGTACACATGCATTTACAGTTAGCGAGTGGAATCGTCTGATCGCAAGGCCAGTGTCTAATGGATTGTACTTTCCGAACGGAGAATCAGAACCATACACAGCAGAAAATGTCAATGTTAATGCTCCAGAAAATGTGTGGGCTGCTCAATGGTGGCAGGATTTTATCTTAAAAGATAAAGCTGCAAAATTAGTGACGGATAAAAAAGATTCCAGAGAGATGTTCTGGAATGGCGAAGTGCCATTTAATATGGATGGACCTTGGTTCGTAGGCATGTCCAAAGAAAGAGACGAGTCATTGATGGAAGATATAGGTATTATTCCACAGTTTGATATTGTGTATGAAGGAGAGACTTATAAACCAAATCCAACGAATTATCCGTTAGTTACTATGATCAGTAAAAACTGTGAACATCCAGAAGAGGCATATGCTTTCCTTGAGTGGATGACGACTGATGAAGCACAGAAGATTATTGCAGATTGCGGAATGATTCCAAGTAACACAGATTATTCTACCAGTGAAGAATATATCAATAACCATGAACTGGAACATGCAATTGTTGATTTTATGCAGAATAATTATACAGATCTTGTTGCAGACCCTAATATTCCACAGCTCGGTGAGATTTCACAGATTATGCTGGATGCAGCTCAGAAGATGTTCTCCGAGCAGGCAGCAGATGTACAGAGTGAAATGGATACGACTCAGGAGAAGATTGAAGAAGTAATGAATAGAGACGCAGCAGAATAAGCAAAAGTAGAGGGAGTGGTCCGTTGATGAAAGCAGTAAAACCTCAGAGATTAAATAAAAAAATAGAACCCTATTTCTTTCTTCTGCCATTAATTCTTATCTTGCTTTTGTTTTTGGTGGTTCCGATTGTGAAAGCAGCAATTATGAGTTTTCAGTATTATTATGTGACAAAACCTTCACCAGCAGGACATTATTTTGTAGGCTTGAAGAATTACCAGTCAGTTCTTTCTGACGAATATTTCTTTAATTCGGTTAAAGTGACACTGATCTATATAGTAGTTACTGTGGCAGGAAGATATATAGTAGGATTTATTACGGCATTACTGCTCAATACAAAGTTTCTGGGACGTGGGCTTGCAAGAGCATTAATCATCATCCCATGGGCCGTTCCTGAAGTAGTCGCATGTCTTGTATGGATATTAATGTATGATCAGGATTATGGAATCATAAATTTCTTGTTAAATAATGCAGGGATTTTATCGCAGAATATCGCATATCTGCAAGATCCGACGGTTGCACTGCCGGCAGCAATGGTTGTCAATATATGGAAAGGTTTTCCGTATGTGGCAATCATGCTCCTGGCGGGCATGCAGAGTGTGTCATCTGATTTGTATGAAGCGGCAGATATTGATGGGGCAACAACATTTCAAAAGATTCGGTATATTACAGTTCCGTCTATTAAAGCGGTATCAACAACAGTATTTCTTTTGTTGATTATCTGGACGATTAAAGATTATGCGATTGCATATGTCTTAACCAAAGGTGGTCCTTCCAGAGCAACAGAACTTTTAACAATTTACATACAACAAACAGGATTCAAATATTTTGATTTTGGAAAAGCCGCAGCTGCAGGAATGTTGATGTTGCTCGTTTCATTAGCATTTACATTCTTCTATTTCAAAGTGTTGAATAAGGAGGAGGGGTAAGTGTGAAGAAAAAAAGAGTAAAAAAAATAATAACAGTAATACTAGTGATTCTTGTGTGTATGTTTGCGTTGTTCCCATTTGTATGGATGATATCGACATCTTTTAAACCTGCAAATGAAGTTTACAGTAAGACGCCATCATTTATTCCGAATGAACCAACTGTAGAAGGGTATACGGAAATGCTTACGACACAATCTTCTACATTTGACTTTCCGCAATGGCTTACAAACAGTGTGATAGTCGCTCTGTTAACGACAGTATTTTCGATGATCATAGCAACATTGGGGGGATATGGATTATCTAGATTCAGGTTCAGAGGTCGAGGATTTTTATCATACTTTATTTTGACAACACAAGTACTTCCTGGATCACTGTTAATTATTCCATTATATGTAATTATGGGAAATCTACAGCTTTTGGATACCAGAATTGGTCTGGTAGCAGCCTATTGTACTTTTTCTGTTCCGTTTTGTACTTGGATGATGAAAGGTTTTTTGATACTATACCCATCTCATTAGAAGAAGCGGCCCGGGTGGATGGTGCCGGAAGATTCCGTATCTTTTCGACTGTGGTTTTACCGCTTACAGTGCCTGGGTTAGTGGCAACCGGAATTTTTTCTTTTATTAATGGGTGGAACGAATATCTATTTGCAAGTACTTTTATGAAAAGTTATGAGAACTGGACATTGCCTGTTGGTATTGCCAGTTTTCAAGGACAGTATACGACGAATTGGGGAACGCTTATGGCGGGTGCAGTTCTGATTACAATACCAGTTGTAATTTTGTTCTTGCTTTTGCAGAAGCATCTGGTAAGTGGAATGACTGCCGGTGCCGTAAAACAATAATGATAATGAAAGAAGGAAAAGAATATGGAGATTAAGCAGGTTCGAATGGGAATTGTTGGGGCTGGAACATGGGGCGAGACACACGCTTCAATCTATGCAGAGCATTTGTTTGCAGATCCAGTCGCTATCTGTGATATGAATGAACAACGGGCAAGAGAGATTGCAGAAAAATATGGTATTAGAAAAGTATATACAGATTATCATGATCTGGCAGCTGATGAAGAAGTAGATGCAGTTGCGATTGTAACCCCGGATTTTGCACATGCAGATATTGCTGTGGCAATGGCAGATGCAAAAAAGAATATTTTGATAGAAAAACCATTGGCAACGACAAGGGAAGACATTGCAAGAATCTGTGAGGCAGTGGAGAGAAATCAGGTACGCTGTATGGTGGATCTGCATAACCGCTGGAATCCTCCGTTCAATACGGCAAAACAAGAGATCTCTTCGGGTAAGTTAGGAAAGCCGTATACTGCCTATATTCGGCATAGTGATGTGAAGTGGGTAGCTACAGATATGCTTTCGTGGGCATCAAAATCATCTATTTTATGGTTCCTTGGAAGTCATAGCCTGGATTCGCTTAGGTGGCTGCTCGATTCAGAAGCAAAAAGAGTATACTCCGTAAAAAAAGAAGGAATTTTGAAAGAACTGGGAGTGGATACCCCAGATGTGTATTTAACAACGATTGAATTTGAAAATGGTGCAATCGCACATATGGAAAATGGATGGGTTACACCAAATGGAAATCGGAATATCAATGATTTTCGATGCAGTGTAATGTGTACAGAGGGAATGATTAGTTTGGATCTTTCCAGTCATAATCTGATAGAAGAAGTGACTGAAGAAAAGGCAAGTGTACCTGATATATTGGTGTCTAATATGGTCTTTGACAGGTGTAAAGGTTTATCGTATGAAAGCATCCGAGATTTTGTTGATCGTTTGGCAGATGGAAGAGAATTTCGTGTGACACTTGAAGATGCAAGAAAGACCGCATTGGCTATTATCGCCATACATGAATCAGCAGATACAGGAGTGCCGGTTGATATCGAATATTAACTTGATTATCTCACAATATAGTTTGTTTTTAGCTTTGTAAAGAAGGGGAGAGTTCATCTTCTCTTCTTTGCAGTTGCGATGTGTTTATTATAGAAGGAATATGTTAAAATAGATATCAGAAAGGGGTGGCCTACATGATTGACGGACATATTCATTATGCCAAAAGTATTGGTTCGGATAGATTACAGCATGTAATCCAAAAGTATCATTTCTCAGCAATTGCACTCCAGTGTATCCCAGGAGGCAATGGAATGGCTGTTGAGCAGGATGCATTTGAATTCAGGAAGAGCTGCAAAATTCCGGTGTATATATTTGGAGGACTGGATCGGAGAATATATAGTCTACATCCTGACCGGATGCAGGAGGCGCTTCTTCAGGAAGCGGACAGGCTTATGAAGATCGGGTGTGCTGGAATCAAAATGCTGGAGGGAAAACCGAATGTTCGAAAGCAATATCCAATCCCAGATTTTGACAGTGCATTATGGAAAGATTATTGGGAGTATCTGGAAGAAAAACAGGTACCTGTGTATATGCATGTGAATGATCCGGAGGAGTTCTGGAATCCGTTAGAAGTGTCAGAGTTTGCGAAAAAGGCAGGGTGGTTTTATGATTCCACTTATATCAATAATGAAGAACAGTATCGACAGATTTTGCAAGTGTTGGAAAATCATCCGAAGCTTCGCATTTTATTTCCACATTTTTTCTTCCTGTCTAAGCAGCTTGACCGGCTTTCGGAGATATTAGACCGGTATCAGAATGTTTGCATAGACATTACACCAGGAATAGAATTGTATTATAATCTGTCAGAACAGCAAGAGAGGGCAAAGCAATTTTTTGACAGATATCAGGAGCGGATTTGCTTTGGTACGGATATTGGTGCACGTGCAGTGATAAAAAAAGAACCCACATTTCTTTCTATAGAAGAGTGTGAATCCAGAATGCATCTGATTACGGGCTTTCTTGAGACAAAGGGACCATATATTTTGAAACCGGATGGATATTATGTGGCGGGAAGTGAGGAACGGCAAATGTGCGGATTAGGATTGCAGGGAGAAATACTTGACAAAATATATGAGAAGAATTTTTTGAGATTTGCAGCAAAATGATGATAATGTAGAAGATAAATTGACTTTTTTTGTACAAGAGTCTATAATAGTCTCTAGTAGAAATCGGCAGAGATGGTCTGCCGGTTTCCTAACGTTTAATATTTAATATTAGAAAGGTTGGGGAAAATAATGGACCAAAACAAAGTGGCAAGAGTATTAAAATCAATGGAGGAACATGAGATCCCACAGATGATCGTATCAGATCCAGTGGCTATTTTCTATCTTACTGGAAAATGGATTATCCCAGGAGAAAGATTATTAGCATTATATCTGAACGTAAATGGCAATCATAAACTGGTAATTAATAAGCTGTTCCCACAGGAGAAGGATCTTGGAGTAGATCTTGTATGGTATGATGACATCGAAGACGGTGTTGAGATCTTAAGCAGATTTGTAGAAAAAGATAAAGTTATGGGTATCGACAAGACATGGCCGGCAAGATTCTTGATTCGTCTGCAGGAGCTGGGCGGAGGAAGCAAGTTTGTAAATGGTTCTCCGATCATCGACTATATCCGTATGGTAAAAGATGAAAAAGAACAGGAATTGATGAGAGAATCTTCCAGACTGAATGATATCGCTATGGAAAGATTAATCCCATGGGTTGTAAAAGGATTAACAGAAAGAGAACTGAATGCTAAGATTCGTGAGATCTATAAAGATCTTGGATGTGAGGATGTATCTTTTGATCCAATCACAGCATATGCAAAAGGTGCTGCAGATCCACATCATGTAACAGATGATTCCAAGGGAAAACGCGGTGACTGTGTAATCCTTGATATCGGAGCATTCAAAGACAACTATGCATCTGATATGACAAGAACAGTATTCATCGGTGAAGTATCTGACCGTGCAAGAGAAATCTACGATATCGTTGTAGAAGCTAACAGACGTGGTATCGAAGCTGCAAAACCAGGCAACAGAATGTGCGATGTTGACCTTGCTGCAAGAAATTACATAGAAGAAAAAGGTTACGGACAGTACTTTACACACAGAACCGGACACTCCATCGGTCTTGAAGATCATGAATTCGGTGATGTATCTTCTGTAAATGAAGATATCATCCAGGTTGGACAGTGCTTCTCTGTAGAACCAGGTATCTATATCGCAGAAGAAGGTATCGGTGTTCGTATCGAAGATCTTGTTATCATTACAGAAGATGGATGCGAAGTATTGAACAGCTTCACAAAAGATCTGATCGTAGTACCAGAAGAGTAGAATATCAGAGAGTATTATTAAAGAGCAGTCACTTGGTTGACTGCTCTTTTTGAAGTTATAGAGATAAAATTGTGAATTACACTTAATATAATCCTGCAACTTTGCATCCCAGCAATACAAGAACGAGCAGGATACTTGGCTTGGCAATCTTACTTCCATTTTTCATAACAAGACCGGCTCCGATATATCCGCCCAACATATTGCAGACGGCAGCAGCAAGACCTAGTGGAATCAGGACTTGTCCGTTGAATAAAAATACAACCAGCGAAGTAATATTTGTCGTCAGGTTGATGACCTTAGCCTGCGCGTTGGCTGTCTTAATACTTAATTTTGCAAATATTGTAAATGCAATGATCAGAAATGTTCCGGTTCCGGGGCCATAGAAACCATCATAACAACCAATGATAAAAGCAGCGAGTGTAGCTGTCAGGTAAGTACGTCGATCCAGTGTAATCTCGTCAGATCCTTCATCGTTGAACAGCTTCTTATTCAACACCAGGAAAGCGGATATGGGAAGAATGATAATTAACACATAAGATAATATTTTCTCCGGGATCATCAGGGAAAGATGAGAACCGATGAATGAACCGATAATTGCTGCAGCCACAGAAGGTATGGATAATCTCAGATTGATCAGACGATTGCGGGCAAATCGAAAAGTAGCAAGCGCCGTCCCAAAAGGAGAAGACATTTTATTAGTAGCCACTGCGGTGTGAGGAGGCAGCCCTGCAATCAGATAAGCCGGCAGAGAGATTAATCCCCCACCGCCGCCGATAGCATCCACAAGGCCTGCAAGGAATACGAGAGGACAGACGATTACAAAAGTGTATATTGACAATTCCATGATAGGTTCCTTTCTATTGTAAAAATCTTACAAATCATTATTTTATAGTAAGAACACAGTAGAATCAAGCAGATATTATAGTCGTGAAAAAGTTCACATTTTATCAGGGTTATGTTACAATAACATACAAGCGAATTTTTTGAAACACAAGATCAGGAGGATAGGAATATGAACAGGGAACAAGCACATGATATCTTAATGAAATATATGAAAGGTGAGAATTATATTACCCATTCGTATGCGGTGGAAGCAATTATGAAGGGACTGGCGAAACGCCTTGCACCGGATGAAGTAGAATATTGGGGAATCGTAGGTCTTCTTCATGATCTGGATGAAGAGCAATGCGACTGGCAGCACGATCTGAGCGTGCACGGACCAACATCTGTAGAGATTCTGAAAAAAGAGGGAATTGATGATAAGGTATTGTTTGATGCAATCTGTGCACACAATCCAAAGAGTGGAGTAAAAGCAAAGACGAATCTTCAGTACGCAGTGCTGGCAGCAGACCCAATGAGTGGATTTGTGAAAGCTGTCGCACAGATTTACCCGGATAAGAAGATTGCAAGTGTAAAGCACAAATCCGTAATGAAGCGTTTTAATGAAATGCGGTTTGCAAAGGGTGCTAACAGAGATTATATGGAAGCGATTGAGTTTACCGGACTTAGTCTTGATGATTTAATTGACGTTGCGTTAGAGGAGATGGGCGCAATTGCAGATGTATTGGGATTATAATCAGAGATCCATGAAAAAAGTGATATTTACATTGCTGGTAATTCTGTGGATGGCTGTAATCTTTTCTTTTTCTGCAAAACCGGCGGATCAGTCTGAAGAGATGAGCCAGTCTGTAGGACGTAAGATTGGTGAGCTGTTTGAACCAGGCTTTGAAAAGTGGCCGGAATCCGAACAAATGGCTTATGCAGAACGGATTGACTATCCGGTCCGCAAATGTGCCCATGCTACAGAATATATCATTCTGGGAATTCTACTTATGGCAGTGGGTGAGAGTTATCGTATTGGCAAGAAGTTTCGGCTGGCTTTCGTGATTGGCGCGGCCTATGCCTGCAGTGATGAGGTTCATCAGTTGTTTGTGCCCGGACGAAGCGGACAGGTCACAGATGTGTTGATTGACTGCGCAGGATTGTTGGTCGGAATTATATTTGTACTGATGATTCAGCACATATACAAATATATAACAAGAAACAAAAAACAATAGTGAAAAAATGTAAAAACCCTTGACAATAAGGGAAATTCGTAATAAACTGATTGAGCGTGCATTGGAATGCATAGTATTTTTTTGCGCGTAAATATTTACACATTAAGCAACTTATTATAATCGTAGGAGGTGAAAGAGAATGCCAACATTTAACCAGTTAGTAAAGAAAGGACGTCAGACATCTGTAAAGAAGTCTACAGCTCCAGCGCTTCAGAAAGGGTATAACTCTTTAAGAAAGAAGAGTATCGATGCATCTGCTCCTCAGAAGAGAGGCGTATGTACAGCAGTTAAGACAGCTACACCAAAGAAGCCTAACTCAGCACTTAGAAAGATCGCCAGAGTACGTCTTTCTAACGGTATCGAAGTAACAAGCTACATCCCGGGTGAAGGACACAACCTTCAGGAGCATAGCGTTGTTCTTATCCGTGGAGGAAGAGTAAGAGACCTTCCAGGTACAAGATATCATATCGTTAGAGGTACACTTGATACAGCAGGTGTTGCCAAGAGAAGACAGGCACGTTCTAAATACGGTGCTAAGAGACCAAAAGACGCTAAAAAATAATGCCTGAACAGTTAGTGAATGCGAGTGATAAACGAAGCATGAACTTAATGTGAGGGTAGTTCTTCGGAATGTAATGACGAAGAACTTCAGTATCTAATGTAGTCACAAACAGAACTATGATTAAGTAAGTTGCAGGTATATAGATTGTATGCCCAGCACTACACAGTATCATTAGAAAGACACATGTGAGTACCGATGAATTAATCAGAATGTTTAAGGAGGGAAGAACCGTGCCACGTAAAGGACATACTCAGAAAAGAGACGTATTAGCAGATCCATTATACAACAGCAAAGTGGTAACAAAACTTATCAATAACGTTATGTTAGACGGTAAGAAAGGTGTAGCACAGAAGATCGTATATGGAGCTTTTGAAAGAATCGCAGAGAAATCCGACAAGCCGGCAATCGAAGTATTCGAAGAGGCTATGAACAACATCATGCCAGTACTTGAAGTAAAGGCAAGACGTATCGGAGGAGCGAACTACCAGGTACCAATCGAAGTCAGAGCTGACAGAAGACAGACTTTAGCACTTCGCTGGCTGACATTGTATTCTCGTAAAAGAGGAGAGAAGACAATGGAAGAAAGATTGGCAAATGAAATCCTTGATGCAGCTAACAACACTGGCGCATCAGTGAAGAAGAAAGAAGACATGCACAAGATGGCTGAAGCAAATAAAGCATTTGCTCACTATAGATTCTAGGAGGCAACAATGGCTGGAAGAGAATATCCATTAGAGAGAACTAGAAATATCGGTATTATGGCACATATTGATGCTGGTAAGACCACACTGACAGAGCGTATTCTTTACTATACCGGTGTTAACTATAAGATTGGTGATACTCATGAAGGTACTGCTACCATGGACTGGATGGAACAGGAGCAGGAGAGAGGTATCACAATTACTTCTGCAGCTACAACATGTCACTGGACACTGGAAGAAAACTGCAAGCCAAAACCGGGTGCATTAGAGCATCGTATCAATATCATTGATACCCCAGGACACGTTGACTTTACCGTTGAGGTTGAACGTTCACTTCGTGTACTGGATGGTGCAGTTGGTGTGTTCTGTGCTAAAGGTGGTGTTGAGCCGCAGTCAGAAAACGTATGGCGTCAGGCTGACACATACAACGTACCTAGAATGGCATTCATCAATAAGATGGACATTTTGGGTGCAGACTTCTACAATGCCGTTGAGCAGATTAAGACAAGACTTGGAAAGAATGCAATCTGTCTGCAGCTGCCAATCGGTAAAGAGGATGACTTTAAAGGAATCATTGATTTGATGGAAATGAAAGCTTACATCTATAATGATGACAAAGGTGATGACATTTCTATCGTAGATATTCCGGAAGATATGCAGGATGATGCAGAACTCTATCGTTCAGAGCTGGTAGAGAAGATCTGTGATCTGGATGATGATCTGATGATGGAATACCTTGAAGGTAATGAACCATCTGTTGAAGATATGAAGAGAGTACTGAGAAAAGCAACTTGTGAATGTACAGCAGTTCCGGTATGCTGTGGTTCTGCTTACAGAAACAAAGGTGTACAGAAGATGCTGGATGCAGTTATCGAGTATATGCCTGCTCCAACAGATATTCCACCAATTCAGGGTGTTGATGAGGATGGAAATGAAATCGTAAGACATTCTTCTGATGAAGAACCTTTCTCAGCTCTTGCATTCAAGATTATGACAGACCCATTCGTTGGTAAGCTGGCATACTTCAGAGTTTACTCTGGTACAATGAACTCCGGTTCTTATGTACTGAATGCAACAAAAGGTAAAAAAGAACGTGTTGGACGTATCCTTCAGATGCATGCCAACAAGAGAGCCGAACTGGACAAAGTATATTCCGGTGATATCGCTGCAGCAATCGGATTTAAGTTCACTACAACAGGTGATACGCTTTGCGATGAGCAGCATCCAGTAATTCTGGAGTCTATGGAATTCCCAGAGCCGGTTATCGAGCTCGCTATCGAGCCAAAGACAAAAGCTTCCCAGGGTAAACTTGGAGAATCTCTTGCAAAACTGGCAGAAGAAGACCCGACATTCCGTGCACATACAGATCAGGAAACAGGTCAGACAATCATCGCTGGTATGGGTGAGCTTCATCTGGAAATCATCGTTGACAGACTTCTTCGTGAGTTCAAGGTAGAAGCTAACGTAGGTGCTCCTCAGGTTGCTTACAAAGAAGCATTTACAAAACCAGTTGATGTTGACAGCAAATACGCAAAACAGTCAGGTGGACGTGGACAGTACGGGCACTGTAAAGTTAAATTTGAACCAATGGATGTTAACGGTGAGGAGACATTCAAGTTCGAGTCTACAGTCGTAGGTGGAGCTATTCCGAAGGAATATATCCCAGCTGTAGGAGAAGGTATTGAAGAGGCTATGCAGTCTGGTATCCTTGGAGGATTCCCGGTTGTTGGTGTTAAGGCTAACGTATACGATGGTTCTTACCACGAAGTCGATTCAAGTGAAATGGCATTCCACATTGCAGGTTCTCTTGCATTCAAGGATGCTATGAAGAAGGCATCTCCGGTACTTCTTGAGCCTATTATGAAGGTTGAAGTAACAATGCCGGAAGAGTACATGGGTGATGTTATTGGTGATATCAACTCACGTCGTGGACGTATTGAAGGTATGGATGATCTTGGCGGTGGTAAGATTGTTCGTGGATACGTTCCATTGTCAGAAATGTTTGGATACTCTACAGATCTTCGTTCCAGAACACAGGGACGTGGAAACTACTCAATGTTCTTCGAGAAATATGAGCCAGTTCCGAAATCTGTACAGGAAAAAGTATTATCAACCAAAAATGATTAATTAAATGTTAAAAAGGCTTGAAAAACCGTATGATTTGAAATATAATCAGAGATAGCCGAGCAAACGTAAATTATTAAATATGCCTTTGAAGGCGCTATAATAAGGAGGATATTCAAAATGGCAAAAGCTAAATTTGAAAGAACAAAACCACATTGTAATATCGGTACCATTGGTCACGTTGACCATGGTAAAACAACTCTGACAGCTGCTATCACAAAAGTTCTGTCTGAGAGAGTAGAAGGAAACGCTGCTGTAGCATTCGATAACATCGATAAAGCTCCAGAAGAAAGAGAACGTGGAATCACAATTTCTACAGCTCACGTTGAGTATGAGACAGCTAATCGTCACTATGCACACGTTGACTGCCCAGGACATGCTGACTACGTTAAGAACATGATTACAGGTGCTGCACAGATGGATGGAGCTATCCTTGTTGTAGCTGCTACTGATGGTGTTATGGCTCAGACAAGAGAGCACATCCTGCTTTCTCGTCAGGTAGGTGTTCCTTACATCGTTGTATTCATGAACAAATGTGATATGGTTGACGATGAAGAACTTCTTGAATTAGTAGAAATGGAAATCCGTGAACTGTTAGACGAGTATGAATTCCCAGGAGATGATACTCCAATTATCCAGGGTTCTGCTCTGAAAGCTCTTGAAGATCCATCTGGAGAATGGGGCGACAAGATCATGGAACTTATGGATGCTGTAGACAGCTACATTCCAGATCCACAGCGTGCAACAGATCAGCCATTCCTTATGCCTGTAGAGGACGTATTCTCTATCACAGGACGTGGAACAGTTGCTACTGGTAGAGTAGAGCGTGGTGTTCTTCATGTATCTGACGAAGTAGAAATCGTTGGTATTCACGAAGAGACAAGAAAGACTGTTGTAACAGGTGTTGAGATGTTCCGTAAGCTTCTTGATGAGGCTCAGGCTGGTGATAACATCGGTGCACTTCTTCGTGGTATTCAGAGAACTGAAATCGAAAGAGGACAGGTTCTTGTTAAACCAGGTTCAGTAACATGCCATAGAAAATTCACAGCTCAGGTTTACGTTCTGACAAAAGATGAAGGTGGACGTCATACTCCATTCTTCAACAACTACCGTCCACAGTTCTACTTCAGAACAACAGACGTAACAGGTGTCTGCAACCTTCCAGAAGGTGTAGAGATGTGTATGCCTGGTGATAACGTAGAGATGACAATCGAACTGATTCACCCAGTTGCTATGGAGCAGGGACTTCGTTTCGCTATCCGTGAAGGTGGTAGAACAGTTGGATCAGGCCGTGTTGCTACAATCATCGAGTAATCATAGCTTGTTATCATAATTGATAAGTAATTTAACCCCAGAAGTTTCGACTTCTGGGGTTTTTTATCAAAGGGAGAATAATTTTGGATATAAATACTATTTTATTTGATTTGGATGGAACTTTACTTCCAATGGATCAGGAGAAGTTCGTAAATGGATATTTTAAGATGCTTGCTGCAAAACTTGTTCCTTATGGCTATGAACCCCAACAGTTGATCAATGCGATTTTAGCGGGGATAGAAGCAATGATCAAAAATGATAGAAGCCAATTGAATGAAGATGCTTTCTGGAAGAGATTTGTTGATATATATGGGGATAAGGTCCTTGCAGACAAGCCTGTTTTTGAAGACTTCTATAAGAATGAATTTCAGGATGCCCGTTCATTTTGCGGATTTAATCCAAAAGCTGCAGAGACCGTCCGTTTGTTGAAAGATAAGGGATACCGAGTGGTGCTTGCTACCAATCCGCTGTTTCCATCCATAGCAACAGAAAGCAGAATTCGATGGGCAGGGCTTGAACCGTCAGAGTTTGATCTATACACTACTTATGAAAATACATCCTATTGCAAACCAAATCTGGATTATTATCGTGATATTTTGAAGCGAATCAATTGTAGACCAGAGGAGTGTCTTATGGTAGGAAATGATGTGGGAGAGGACATGGTCGTAGAGGCACTGGGAATGCAAGCCTTTTTGCTTACAGATTGCCTGATCAATACACAGAAGAAGGATATCACGGCATATCCTCACGGAAGTTTTGAACAATTACTTAGCATGCTCTGATTTTTATAGTTAATGAAAGCGGCTGATGTTTATCGCATCAGCCGCTTTTGAGTTTATAACATCAACCCCATAACATACAGATCGAAATATTCGCCATTGATCAGGGTAGTATTCTTTAAGCGTCCCTCAATTTCAAAACCGAATTTTTCATATAATTTTACAGCCACTTCGTTATCACAGCGTGTGTCTAACTGAATTCTGGTGGTAATTCCATTTCCTTTACAGAAATCAATCAACTGACGGATAATTTCGCTTCCGATTCCTTTTGCCTGGTATTTCTTCGCAACAACAATTCCAAGCTCTCCTTGATGACGGGCCTTTATCTTATTTCCTGAATGAATGGTTCCAATTTCGGCGATTTCATCCCCATCCATTGCAAGAATCATGATGCTGGCTGGCTGTTCTTTTGTAGACAGAATGTCTTCTTTCTGACCAGCCTCATCCATAGGATATTCATCCTTTTCAAAACTCAAGAATGTCGTTTCTCCACCAACGTAATTGTAGAAATCTACAATCTTTTTTGCATCCTCAAGCTCTGTTCCCGATATACAATGTGTAATGTACTTTCCATATGTTTTCCCTCCTAATGCATATTGCTTCCTAACAAGATTATAGGATATTTTCTGGAAAGCTGCAATTGAATTCATATAGGATAGAAGATATAATTATGAATAGAATAAAGAGGTGCAAATTGTATGGATAAATGTAACATTAGGGGAGAAATAAATCCGGAAATTCTTATAATTGGAGCTGCGATTCTGGATATACTTGTACGACCGGTTGGTGTGGACGTTTTCCGCGTAGGATCTTATAATGCAGAAGATATTCGGATGTCTGTAGGGGCAGATGCACTAAATGAAGCGACCATCCTGGCTAAAATGGGTAAAAGTGTGGGCCTGGAGACTGTAATTGGAAAAGATAAAGCGGGAAAGTTGATACTAGATCATTGTCGGGAACAGGGAATTCTGTTAAGAGCTGATAGTGTAAGGGAAGGATTATCGACAGGAATTAATGTGGTTCTGGTGGAAGAGGATGGAAGACGTAGCTTTTTGACGAATCCTCATGGAAGTCTTCGGAAGCTTCGGTTGGAAGATATTCCTGTGCCGTTTCCAGAAAGTGCGAAGATTGTATGTTTTGCCAGTTTATTTGTTTTCCCAGAAATAAGAACGAGAGAATTAGAGATTTTATTTGCACAAGTGAAAAAGCAGAATAAGATTCTATGCGTAGATATGACAAAATGCAAGAATCATGAGACGGCAGAAGAGATGGAATCAGCGCTTAGATATGTGGATTATCTATTTCCAAACGATGAAGAAGCGCTGCTTCTGACTGGGCAAAAATCAGTAGAAGAATCGGCAGAGGTGCTTTTGAATGTTGGAGTAAAACATGTAGTTATTAAATGCGGTGCAAGAGGATGTTATATCAGAACAGCGCAGGAGAAAATGTGGATTCCAGCAGCAGAAGGCGTGAAATGTGTGGATACCACAGGCGCAGGAGACAGTTTTGCGGCTGGATTTATCTATGCTCTTTCCGAAGGACAGAATCTGAAAGACTGTGCACAGTATGCTAATATATGTGGTGGTAAAGCAGTAGAAGTTATGGGATCCACCGAATGGATATAAGAAAGGAGGCGTGCAAATTGGAATATACACATGAAATTATCATGCCCAATGATGATATCCCTTTTAAAATGTTTTTGTTCGAAGGAAAAGATGGTAATTACGTGCGCCAGAAACACTGGCATAGATCTGTAGAGATATTCGCGCTGTTTGAAGGAGAACTGGAATTCTACATTAACGAAATTCGTTATCCCCTGCAGCCCGGAGAATTCATGCTGGTCAATTCCAATGAGATTCACTCTATCCTGTCACCGAAAAAGAATCAGACAGTCGTTCTTCAGATACCACTTGCCACCTTTGAGAAATATTATACCGATGAACGCTTCATATATTTCTCCCATAGCTCCAGACTTCAAGATGAAGAAGTCATGCGGTTGATTCGAGAAATGTATCTTGCCTATCAAGAGAAAAAATGCGGGTATGGGCTAAAAGTACAGAGCCAGTTCTATATGCTTGTCTATCTCCTGGTGACAAAATACCGAAAAACAGAAGTGAATGAAGACTTAATACGTCACAATAAAAACCTCAACAAACTATCCGCAATCACAAGCTATATGAAAGAAAACTATAAAAAAGAATTGTCACTGGAAAGCCTGGCAAAAATCTTCGGATATTCTCCGACATATCTGTCAAGAATGTTCCAGAAATACGCCAAGACCAATTATAAGACATGTCTTGACAATATCAGGCTAGAACACGCGGCAAAGGATTTGATGAATACAGAAATCACAATCGGAGAGATTGCATTCAATAACGGATTCGCTAACAGCAAGGCATTTGCAAAAGTATTTCAGGCGAAATACGGCATGCTGCCAAGTGAGTTTAGAAAGTGTAAAATGGGGACGTAGTACTTTTACAAAGTACTACGTCCCCATTTTACACTTTCTACTTCAAAAAGGACAAGAATTTGCCATAAACAGGCTAATTATTTGGTTGTAAGATCAAAATAAAGTTGATAAAATGACATTAAGAAACATGAGGAAAATAAACAAAGAAAAGAGGAGAGATAGTATGGAGATTCAGAAGGTAACAGATGCATCTTTTGGTGTCTATGGAAAGGTCCTGGAAGGGTATGATTTTTCTGGGCTTTTGAAGGAAATGGGACATACTCCATGTCCGATGGACGAAGTAATCTATGTTCCGTCTGTGGAAGGCCTGGAAGCGCTGGCTGTGGCAAAGGATCTGACTGAGAGCGCATATGGCGGATTGCCAATTCAGATTGGGTACTGCAATGGCAATAATAAGAAGTTGAATGCAGTTGAATATCATCGTTCTTCAGAAGTAGATATTGCTGTAAACGATTTGATTCTTTTGATCGGAAGACAGCAGGATATTGAAGCTGATTTTACATATGACACTGCAAAGATTGAGGCGTTCTATGTGCCGGCAGGTACAGCAGTTGAATTGTATGCAACAACTCTTCATTATGCACCATGTTCTGCAGGAGAAGATGGATTCCGCTGTGTAGTTGTATTGCCAAAGGATACGAATCTTGAATTGAATTTCACGCCTGGCAAAGATGGAGAAGATAAGTTGATCACTGCAAGAAATAAGTGGCTCATCGCCCATGAAGATGCCAAGATTGAAGGTGCCTTCAACGGATTAAAAGGCGAGAACATCACACTGTAGAAGATTATCAGAGAATAAAAGCAGAAACAAAAAATTAAAAAATAAAAAAGGTAAAGGAGCGTAATTATTATGAATAACATGCCAGAATTAAAAATCGGAGTTGTAGCAGTAAGCCGTGACTGTTTCCCAGAGAGTCTTTCTGTAACAAGAAGACAGAATTTAATGAAAGCTTATACAGAAAAATATGGTTCAGAAGGAATCTATGAGTGCCCGATCTGTATCGTAGAGAGTGAAATTCATATGGTACAGGCTTTGGAAGATATCAAAGCAGCAGGATGTAATGCATTAGTTGTATATCTTGGAAACTTCGGACCAGAGATTTCTGAGACATTACTTGCAAAACACTTTGACGGACCAAAGATGTTCATCGCAGCAGCAGAGGAATCTGGAAATAACCTGGTTCAGGGACGTGGAGATGCATATTGCGGAATGCTGAATGCAAGTTATAACTTACAGCTTCGTAATATCAAAGCATATATCCCAGAATATCCAGTAGGAGATGCTGAGGATTGTGCAGATATGATTCATGAATTTGTACCAATTGCAAAAGCAATCGTAGGGTTAAGCAATCTTAAGATCATCAGCTTTGGACCAAGACCGCTGAACTTCTTAGCATGTAACGCTCCAATCAAACAGCTTTACAATCTGGGCGTTGAGATTGAAGAGAACTCTGAGCTTGACCTGTTCGAAGCATTTAATAAACATGCCGGAGACGAGAGAATCCCTGCAGTTGTAAAAGAGATGGAAGAAGAACTTGGCGCTGGAAATAAGAAGCCAGAAATCCTTGCAAAACTTGCTCAGTATGAGCTGACACTGAAGGATTGGGTTGAGGATCACAGAGGATATCGTAAATACGTTGCAATTGCTGGAAAATGCTGGCCTGCATTCCAAACACAGTTTGGATTCGTTCCATGCTATGTAAACAGCCGTCTGACTGCACAGGGAATTCCAGTATCTTGCGAAGTTGACATTTATGGTGCATTAAGTGAGTTCATCGGAACTGTAGTAAGTAATGATACAGTAACACTTCTGGATATCAACAACAGTGTACCAAAGGATATGTACGAAGAGGATATCAAAGGAAAATATGACTACACACTTCAGGATACATTTATGGGATTCCACTGTGGAAATACAGCATCCAGCAAATTATCTTTCTGCGAAATGAAGTACCAGATGATCATGGCAAGAGCACTTCCGGAAGAAGTAACACAGGGGACTCTGGAAGGAGATATCAAGCCAGGAGATATTACATTCTTCCGTCTGCAGAGCACAGCAGATAATAAACTCCGTGCTTACATTGCTCATGGTGAAGTGCTTCCAGTTGCAACACGTTCTTTCGGAGCTATTGGTGTGTTCGCAATTCCAGAGATGGGAAGATTCTACCGTCACGTACTGATTGAAGGAGGATTCCCACATCACGGAGCAGTTGCATTTGGACATTTCGGAAAAGCATTATTTGAAGTATTCAAATATATCGGTGTTCCAGTAGAAGAGATTGGATACAATCAGCCAGCAGGCGTAAGATACCCAACAGAGAATCCTTGGAGATAATCACAGAAGGATATAGGAGGAAATCGTATGTTGTATATCGGAGTAGATCTCGGAACGTCAGCAGTGAAACTGTTGCTGATGGATGGAGATGGAAATATTAAGAAAATTGTTTCAAAAGAGTATCCGTTATTCTTCCCACATCCAGGCTGGTCAGAGCAGAAACCAGAGGACTGGTTTGCACAGTCTATGGAAGGAATCAAAGAACTGACTGCAGAATGCAATAAAGAAGAAGTTGCAGGAATCAGTTTTGGCGGACAGATGCACGGATTGGTAGCATTGGACGAGGATGACAATGTCATCCGTCCGGCTATTCTGTGGAATGACGGAAGAACAGGTGAAGAGACGAATTACCTGAACGAAGTGATCGGTAAGGATAAGCTGTCTGATTATACCGCCAATATTGCATTTGCAGGATTCACAGCTCCGAAGATCCTCTGGATGAAGAAACACGAACCGGAGAATTTTGCAAAGATCAGTAAGATCATGCTTCCGAAAGATTATCTTGCATATAAGCTGTCAGGTTCCTTCTGCACAGATGTATCAGATGCATCAGGTATGCTTCTTATGGATGTGAAGAATCGTTGCTGGTCGAAAGAAATGATTGATATCTGTGGCATCACAGAAGAGCAACTTCCAAAATTATATGAAAGTTATGAAGTCGTAGGAACTCTGAAACCTGAGATTGCAGCAGAGTTAGGATTTTCCACAGATGTAAAGGTTATTGCCGGAGCAGGAGATAATGCAGCGGCAGCAGTAGGTACTGGAACTGTTGGAGATGGAATGTGTAATATTTCTCTTGGAACCTCCGGAACTATCTTTATTTCCAGCAAGAACTTTGGCGTAGATGAGAATAACGCTTTACATTCATTTGCCCATGCAGATGGGAACTATCACCTTATGGGATGTATGTTAAGTGCTGCATCCTGCAATAAATGGTGGAATGAAGAGATCCTGAAGACAAAGGATTTCGCAGCAGAGCAGGCAGGAATTACAAAATTGGGTGAAAACAATGTATTCTATCTTCCATACCTGATGGGAGAGCGTTCTCCACACAACAATCCAGATGCAAGAGCAATGTTTATCGGAATGTCTATGGACACCACCAGAGAAGATATGACCCAGGCAGTGCTGGAAGGTGTTGCTTTCGGTCTTCGTGATTCTCTGGAAGTTGCAAGAAGCCTTGGCATTAAGATTGAACGTACCAAAATCTGCGGCGGCGGTGCAAAGAGCCCTCTCTGGAAGAAGATGATCGCCAATATCATGAATCTGAAGGTGGATGTCATCGAAAGTGAAGAAGGTCCGGCACTCGGAGGTGCTATGCTGGCAGCAGTAGGCTGCGGCGAATATCCAGATGTAGAGACTATTGCTAAGAAGATTGTAAAAGTAGTGGATACAGTAGAGCCAGAACCGGAATTAGTTGCAAAATACGAAGAACGTTATCAGAAGTTCAGAAAGATTTATCCAACTGTAAAAGAACTGTATTAAGTCAAAAGGGGACGTAGTATTTTTCAAAAATACTACGTCCCCTTTTTGCCTTTTTTGTTTCCTTCAGAGTAACATTATGTTAGAATAATAGAAGTGTAAAATGAATTGAAAAAAGGAAATGTGATGAGGAGGAAACATGATGGAAAGTAGGAAGATCATCCAGATCGAAGACAAGGTACCGGTTCAATTATTAATACCCCTTAGTATTCAGCATATGTTTGCAATGTTTGGGGCATCTGTACTGGTACCATTTTTATTTGGCATTAATCCGGCAATTGTATTGTTCATGAATGGTGTGGGCACGTTGTTATTCATTGCCATTACAAAAGGAAAAGCGCCGGCATATCTGGGATCAAGTTTTGCATTCCTTGCGCCAGCAGGAATTGTTATCAGTGAGATGGGATATCAGTATGCATTGGGAGGCTTTGTTGTTGTAGGTTTTTGTGGATGTATTCTGGCGTTGATCATCTATAAATTCGGTTCCGACTGGATTGATATTGTACTTCCACCGGCGGCTATGGGACCGGTAGTAGCGTTGATCGGTCTGGAATTGTCAAGCAGTGCGGCCAGCAATGCGGGATTATTAGATGAAAAGATCAGTTCCGGCAATGTTATTGTATTTATGGTAACCTTGGGAGTGGCAATCTTTGGAAATATTTTATTCCGGGGATTTTTATCCGTTATTCCGATTCTGATTGCGGTTATCGCAGGTTATGTAGCGGCGCTTTGCTGTGGAATGGTAGATTTTACCGAAGTAGCAAATGCAGCTCTTTTTGAACTTCCGAATTTCCAGACTCCGAAATTCAACTTAGAAGCAATTCTGATCATCCTGCCGGTTATTCTGGTTATTGCATCGGAACATATTGGTCATCAGGTGGTGACTAGTAAGATTGTCGGAAAAGACCTGTTGAAAGATCCAGGACTTCACCGCTCCCTTCTGGGCGACAACCTCTCTACAATGATCTCAGGTCTGATCGGTTCTGTACCGACTACGACATATGGAGAAAATATTGGAGTTATGGCAGTTACTAAGGTATACAGTGTAAGAGTTATTGCAGGTGCAGCTGTATTGTCCATTGTCTGCTCTTTTGTAGGTAAATTATCGGCACTGATCCAGACTATTCCGGGACCGGTAATTGGAGGAATCTCTTTCTTACTGTATGGTATGATCGGAGCATCCGGTATCCGTATCCTGGTAGATTCTCAGGTAGATTATGGAAAATCCAGAAATCTGATTCTTACATCGGTTGTATTTGTAACCGGCCTTTCTGGAATAGCCGTACAGTTTGGAAATGTACAGCTGACAGGTATGGTACTGGCATGTGTAGTAGGTATGATTTTGAGTCTTGTGTTCTATATTTTGGATAAGTTAAAATTGACGAATGATAGAGATGATTAAAAAGGAATAAGGTAAAATCTGTGGAGGAGCATATGCTCCTCCCTTTTCGTTTCCCAATATGTCCATACTGACATCCATTTAATCTTTTGATTATCAAAAAAATTACAGAGTGCGCTCCAAAAGTATTGCAATTTGTCGAAAGAAGTGGTAATATGAATACTGTTTTGAAAGAAGAATTTAGCAGAGTAAAGTGATATAAGGCCAAAGGAGACCGATGTATATGACAGGTGAAGATCTATTGGAGAGATTACTGAAATCTTATCAGTCAAGCTATGATATAGAGAAAGCCTATGATATCAACGGGGATATATATGATGCGCATGCGAGCTTTAATGTGACCAGCGCAAAATATGTCCTTGTTAAGAAGGCAGAATTGTGGCGGGCAAATTGTTTTGAACATGTGTTTTTCAGGGTTCTGGACCAATTGAGCGTTGAAGATATAGAGAGATATCGTGAGCAAGTTATTTCTTACATAGAACCACAATTAGTACGCGGCGGAAAAAAATGTCCAGAAAAAGACCATATGTATACTTATATGACAGGAATTTTCATCGCAGAGAATGGGGTTACAGACGAAGTCAAGAAGATGGTGAAACGATTCAGTTATGTGAAGAATTATCGCTTTACGATTCGAGGCTACAGTGAAGTAAGGCTGCTTGTCTTCGATCTGAAGAATAAGAAAATCTTTGGCAATCGTGCTGCCAAGGATCTGGTAAAGGGCTATAGTAAGGCTGGAGTCATCTGACCTTATTGGCATATAGACAAAACCATTACAGTCATAATAAAGGAATGAGGAGGAATTAAAATGAATGGTATTGCAGTATTAGTAATTGGCATTGCAATCCTTGTCGTTGCTTATCTTACATACGGCAAATGGCTTGCAAAACAATGGGGAATCGATCCATCAAGAGAAACGCCTTCACACACAGAAGAAGACGGAGTGGATTACGTTCCGGCAAAAGCACCTGTATTGATGGGACATCATTTCTCATCTATCGCAGGAGCAGGTCCTATCAATGGGCCTATTCAGGCAGCAGTATTCGGATGGGTTCCGGTACTTCTGTGGGTATTGATCGGAGGTATATTCTTCGGTGCAGTTCATGACTTTGGTGCATTGTTTGCATCTATCCGTCACAAAGGTCAGTCAATCGGTGAAGTTATTGCCGACACAATGGGTTCTAAAGCAAAGAAGTTATTTATTATCTTCTCTTACCTTACACTGATCCTGGTAGTAGCTGCTTTTGGTTCTATCGTAGCAAATACATTTATGGCAACTTATACAGAGAGTGGAGCTGTTGATTATGCGGCAAGTGCAGCAAATGCAACAACTGCGATGATCTCTATTCTGTTTATTCTGATTGCGATCGCATTTGGTTTCCTGGTATACCGTCGTAATGCCGGACTTGGATTATCTACAATCATTGGTGTAGCAGCAATCGTTATCTGTATGGCAATCGGATTGAACTGGCATCCAATCTACTTAAGCAACAAAGCATGGATGGTTATCGTAGGTATCTATATTCTTGCTGCATCTGTTGCACCAGTATGGATTCTGCTTCAGCCACGTGATTATCTGAGCTCATTCTTGCTTTACTTCATGATGATCGTTGCAGTCGTTGGTATCATCGGTTGTGGTCTGACCGGCGGCGCTCACATGGATATTCCGGCATTCACAGGATTTGTAGATACTGTTGCTCCGACAGGAAGCTCTCTGGGATACTTGTTCCCGGCATTGTTCGTAACAATTGCCTGTGGTGCGATCTCTGGTTTCCACTCACTGGTTGGTTCTGGTACAACAGCAAAACAGCTGAACAACGAGAAAGATGCTCAGCCAATTGCATACGGTGGTATGTTGATTGAATGTGCACTTGCAATTATTTCTCTGTGTGCAGTAGGTTATATCTGGGCTAATTATGCATCAGGTGAGACTGTTACTCCAACCGTAGTATTTGCAACAGGTATCTCTAAGATGCTTGGTTCTATTCCAGGACTTGCTGGAACAGAAAAGATTGCTTACACACTGTTAGTCCTTACTGTATCTGTATTCTGTCTGACATCCTTGGATACAGCAACACGTCTTGCTCGTTATATGTTCCAGGAATTCTGGCTTGAGCCTGGAGAGACTTACAAAGATGTTACTGGATACAAAAAAGTTCTTACGAATCCATTCGTAGCAACGTTGATTACAGTTATTCTTGGAATCGGACTTGGACTTACAGGATATGCAAATATTTGGCCGCTGTTCGGTGCTGCAAATCAGTTGCTTGCAGCTCTTGGTCTGCTGGCAGTTGCAACATGGCTTGGAAAAGCAGGAAAGAACAACAAGATGTTCCTGTTGCCAATGGCATTCATGCTTGTCGTAACACTTACTTCTCTGTTCTTTACGCTGAAGACGAACTTCGCTGGTATTGCTGCCGGAGTTGAAGGTGTTACATGGTGCTATGTGCGTGCAATCCTTGCAGCACTGTTGATGGTTCTTGCAGTGATTCTCGCAATTGATGGTGTCAAGACAATGGCTAACCAGAAAAAAGAAGCTTAATTGAAGATATTTACAGAATAAAAACTCTATGCAAATGGTAAATTACATCTGCATAGAGTTTTTTTAATGATTAGTATGAATGCTTTTGACAAATTCTTTTAGTACCTGTTCTACCGAATCAGTTGTATTGGTAGCAAAATCAGCAATTCCCGGAGCGCCCGTGTTCATTGCATAACTGGTGCCGGCAAACTGCAACATCTCAGCATCATTATATTGATCTCCGAATGTCATACATTCTTCTGGCATTACATCGAAGTGGCGGGCAAGTTCGGCAAGTGCCGAACCCTTGTTAGCATTTGGAGCAATGAAATCAATCCAGATATTTCCGGAGGTAACTACCTTGATCTCACCAGAAAACATCTCACGAAAATATGTCTGTATATCACGTGTTCCTCCAAAGTCGCAGACAGCAATCTTCAGAAAAGGTTCCTGAACATCAGAAAGGTCATCAACAATGCGTGTATCATAACATAAAACGTTTTGAATATGATTGATGAATACATCGGATTTTGCTTCTATATAGCAGGCAGATTCACAGGATAGAAGACAATGGCAGCTGCCAAATTCTCTTACCGCCTGAAAGATTCGCAGACCAAGTTCGCGTTCAATCAGTCCTTTGGATATGACTTTCCCATCACAGATGCATAAAGAACCATTTTCAGCAATATAGGAAATATCATCTCGGACCGGAGCGAAGAGATTCCGCAGATTATAATACTGTCGTCCACTGGCGGCAACAAAATGAACTCCTTCTTTTTTTAGCTGCCGGATTATATCGTATATGTCAGGATTAAGCTCCTGAGTTCCTTCTCTTAATAAAGTCCCGTCTAAGTCGCTGGCAATTAGTTTGATCATGTATGTTCTCCTTGTAAATAAAACTGTTATTTTAGAACCATTTTTTATTATATCTATGTCGCTGAAAAAATCAATGCTTTTCTATTTACAGGAAAAATGGCTGTGTTATGATATCACTACTTAAGATATTTCTCAGATATCTAGTTGTTTCTCGCCGTAAGGCATCTTATTTTCGGAACTTTAGTTCAAAGAAATGTATCGAGAGATTGTATACTTCCGATATCACTCAAAGGAGGCGATACGGATGTTTTCAGAGGCGTTGAAGGTGCTGGATGAAAATACGACAGAGAGGCTGCACATCAATGGATGTGACAGCCTCTTTGCCGACTTTGTGTGCAGAAAAGTCATGACATCTTTTCTGCATGGAGGATACACTATTAACTATTATAAGCGTTTAAAAAGATAGATTTAATATCTGTGACAGATGCCTCTTTCGGATTATCAGAGATACAAGTATCATTGGTAGCATTCAAGGATAATGTAATCGTATCTTCTGGCCTAAAACCGAGAGATTTTAATGATGGAATTCCAATATCAGAAGAAAGCTCTTTGATGGATTGGATTGCCTTTTCGGAGGCCTGATCACAGGTCAGATTCACAGTGTCGACTCCTAATGCTGCTGCGATAGCAGCATATCGTTCTTTACATTCTGAAGAATTATATTCCATAACGTAAGGAAGTAAAACTGCATTTGCTACGCCATGTGGCATATTATAAAATCCACCTAATTGATGCGCCATTGCATGAACAAGACCAAGACCGGCATTGGAAAATGCCAGACCTGCCATATATTCAGCCCAACACATATCTGTCCGGGCTTCAATATCATTGCCGTTTTCTACTGCCCTTTTTAAAGCAGCAGAAACAAGGCGGATAGCTTCAAGTGCTAAGCCGTCGGAATATGGGAAATGGGATCTGCATACATATGCTTCAATTGCATGTGTCAGCGCATCCATTCCGGTTGCAGCTGTAAGCTTCGGTGGCATATCAGCCATCAGCAGGGGATCATCGATTGCAAGAGAAGCAATGCAGTGATAGTCTACCATAAGCATCTTTACTTTCTTCTCTTCATCGGTAATTACATAATCCCTGGTAACTTCGGATCCTGTGCCAGCAGTTGTGTTGACAGCAATAATAGGAAGACTACGTTTAGGAGACTGATTTACACCTTCATAATCTCTGATGTCTCCACCGTTCGTCATAAGAATAGCCACAGCTTTGGCAACATCCAGGGGAGATCCCCCGCCGATTCCGATCACATAATCACATTGATGTTTCTTAGCAGCCTCATATCCTGCATTGACGATAGCCGTTGTAGGGTTGGGCTTTACCTCAGTAAAAAGAGTATATTCTAAACGGGCACTGTCGAGAACAGACAATACCTTTGCGACGGTTCCGATCTTAACAAGCCCCTCGTCAGATACGATTAATGCTTTTTGACAATGCATTCTTCTTACAAAATGAGGGATTCTATTGATAGCACCTGCTCCAATTAAAGTGTTTGATGGTTGATAAAGTTCACGATAATGGGCCATAATAATCCAACCTTTCTGTTAACATATGATAATTAATTAAGAACTTATGATACTTTTGCTAACAATTTAACATAAGATGGTGGAAAAGTCAATCTTTAATGCGAAGAATTCTTATTTTACTTTAATATTGACAATTTGATATGCTTATTATATAGTTTAAGTAACATATGATAGATATCGAGTATCAAAAGTTCTAATTAAGAAAGGGTGAGAAAAATGAAAAAAACACTATTAATGGCGATTGATCTTGGAACAAGTTTCATTAAAGCAGGAGTCTATGACACCGATAGTAATTGCATAGCTATAGAGATGGAACCGGTGAAAGATTATCGTCCAAGTCCAGGTGTCTTTATCCAGAAAGGAGAGGAATTGTTCGGATCGGTATTAGAGTGTATGAAAAAAACTGTGAATACATTGGGAGATCGGAGCAATCAGGTAGAGGCAATTGCATTTACAGGACAAATGGCGGGATTTATGGGAGTTGACAAAGACTGGAACGATATTACAACTTGGTCTTGTTCTCTGGATAGCAGGTATATGCCATATGCTGAACGGCAAATGAAAGAATTGAAAGATAAATTTTTGTGCATTGGTGGAACTAATTTCCCACAAATGGCACCAAAATATGAATGGTTCAAAAACGAATTCCCAGAAGAAAGCAAAAAAATCGTAAAATATTTAATGATAAGTGGATATGTGATTGGAAAATTAGGGGATATTCCTGTAGAAGAAGCTGTTATTGATCGCTCATTTACACAGTGGACAGGTCTTGCAGATGTCCAGAATGATCGATGGTCTGATGAAATATGTGATGCAATTTCTTTGGATAAAAAATTTTTACCAGAGATTGTAAATTCGAATCACATATGTGCACATTTGAATAAAGAAATGGCGAATATTATTGGATTGAAAGCAGGAATACCTCTTGTGTCAGGGGCAGGAGATAAGCCGGCAGGATGTTTAGGTGCAGGTATTGTTAATTATGGGGATACAATTTTTGAAGCTTCTTCTTATGGTGAGATAAGTTGTTGTGTGCCAGAATATAGGCCGGATATGTTAGAAAGGCGTCTGGATGTTATCCCATCTGCGATTCCTGGGGATTTTTTTGCAACACATTATGTTGCGGGATCAGGTATTACTTTAGATTGGTTCATGAATACATTTGTAAGGCAGGAAGGTCAATCGACAAAAGAAATGTTTGCAAATATGGAACGAGAGATGGCCAATATCAAGCCTGGATGTGATGGCGTAATGGCTATTGGATTATTAGGTGGAAGTTCGATGCCTTCAGATGGTGTGTTAAGAGGTATGTGGATGGGATATGATTGGAGTCATTCTAAAGCGCATTTTTATAAAGCGTTGCTTGAAAGCTTTACTTATGACTTCACACTTTGTCTGCAAAGTATAGAAAGATTATATCCAGAATATGATATTTCTGATGTTAAGATAATCGGAGGTGGAGCGAAATCTCCTGTTTGGACGCAGATGTGCGCAGATGTGCAGAATAAGCAGTATTCCGTACTTGACAGAGAAGATGTAGCGATGTGGGGGGCTTCTATTCTTGCTGGTAATGCAATAGGTGTATTTGGTGATTTAAAGCAAACTGCGATAGATCACGTGAAAGTAATGAAAGAATATAAGCCAGATGAAGCATATGGTAAGAAATATCATAAATATATGGAATTATATAAACAATACTGCGTAGAATTACATGATTTCTATAAGAGATTACAAGAACTTGCAGAAACGGAATAGGAGAGGTGTGAAAATGAAAGCTTATATAATGGATGAAAATAGGCAACTAGTAGTAAGAGAAATGCCGGAACCGATTGCAACAGAAAATAATGCAATTATAGATGTTAAATATGCATCTATCTGTGGTACGGATTTTCGTACGTTTACAAAAGGCAATGAAAGGATTTCACCTCCTCGAATTTTAGGTCATGAGTCGGTAGGAATTGTAAGGCATGCAGGTGCGCTTGCAATGGCAAATGGTATTCAAGTTGGAGATAGGGTAACGGTTGCACCGGCAATTGGATGTGGTGAATGTTGGCCATGTAAAACAGGACATACGAATATGTGTAATCATCTTCAGACAATTGGGTATCAGTACGAAGGAGCTTTTGCTAGTCAGATGGAAATTCCACGTCAGGCAATTATAATGGGAAATGTAATTAAAGTACCAGAGCGGGTATCTGACATTTCAGCAGCACTTTCTGAACCAGCAGCGTGCGCATTGAATGCTCAGCAATATTTGAAAATCCAACCTGATGATTATGTTGTTATATACGGTAGTGGATATATTGGATGTGTTCATGCAGAACTTGCGAGATTAGCTGGCGCAAGCAAAATTATTATGGTGGAAATTGCAGAGGCCAGAGCGGAAATCGCGAAAAAAATGATTCCGGGAATTATTATGATTAATCCAAAAGAACAAAATACTGTAGAGGAAGTAGCGAGAATTACTGGAGGACGTGGTGCGAACGTTGTAATTACAGCACTTTCTGTACCGTCAACTCATACAGAGGCACAAATTATTGCGGCAAAAATGGGAAGAATTAGTTTGTTTGGCGGAATAGCAGGAGAAAGTAAAGGCTTTATTGATAGTAATTTAATCCATTATAAAGAGTTATCTGTTCATGGTGTGCATGCAACCACGTCAGTTATGATGAAGCAAATTATGGAATATGTATCTGAGGGCAAACTAAATCTAGAAAAATATGTTTCTGCTATTTGTAAGCTTGATAATATTCAAGATGGGTTTATATCTATTCGTGATCAAAATGCATTGAAAGTTATTGTAGAACCATAATAAAAAGTAGAATAAGGCAAGAGGCGGAGAGAGGAAGTACCTTATTCCGCCTTTCTGCAATATGTTTATGCTGTCGGAAGGAATTATATTTAAATTAATGTGGAAAACATATAGTTTTGTACACTGGTGATTGTAAAAAATGGTAATTATTGACAAACATAGTCTGCGTTGATAAAATTTATAGATAAGGTTGATCGTGTAAGGAAGAGCTTAAGTTTTGAAAATTAGGAACGGCAGGTAATAAGCATGAACATTGAAAGCAAAAAAGATATTCAGAAAACAGGGCTGCTTGTGCAGGTGGCTCGTTTATATTATGAGCACAATTTAAGTCAAAATGATATCGCGAAAAAGGTGAATTTATCGCGTCCATATATTTCTAAGTTATTGAATGAGGCGAAACGAGAGGGAATAGTAAAAATAGAAATTAAAGATCCGATTATGACTGAAAGCTTAATAGAGCGTCGAATGAGAGAATATTTTGGATTGAAGAAAGTCATTGTTGTGCCAAAAGTAGAGGATATAAGTCCATTGCAACAAGTTGGAGAGGCAGCTGCGAGATATTTGAATCAAATAATCCAGAGTGGTGACGTCATAGGATTTTCGTGGGGAGAAACGGTATATGAGTGTGCCAAAGCATTACAAAAAAGAGAAGATTTGAAAGATATAATTGCAATACAGATGTGTGGTGGTGTCAGCAATGTGAAACGTAATGTGTATGTATCGGAAATAACGAAATCATTTTCTGTGATGTTGAATAGTGCAGGATATATGCTCCCATTTCCGGCGATTGTCGATAATAAGCAGGTGAAAAGTGTAATTGACAAAGAGCATACCATGAAAGAAGTTCTGAAATATGCAGATAAGGTGAATATTGCAATTGTTACGATGGGTAAATTTAATAGTCAATGTGCTTTGGCGCGTGTTGGTTATTTGAAACCGGAGGAAATTGAGAGATTAATAGAAAAAGGTGCAGTTGGAGATATTTGTACTCATATCATTAATAGAAATGGTGAAATATGTGATGCGGATTTAGATGCGCGGACAGTAGCGGTTTCCTATGAACGGATAAAACAGATTGATACTAGAATTGGTGTGGCGGTCGGCGAAAGTAAAGCTGAAAGTATTCTTGGTGCCCTTAGAGGAGGGGTTGTTAATGTGTTTATCACAAATGAAGTGACTGTGGAAGCTATGAAGGAAATAGAACCAGAAATGTTTCAGTGATCTCTGCAAAAAACTGAATATAAAGAAAAAAGATACAACAATATTTATCAAAGTTGTATCTTTTTTTTATCAAAATATTTCCATAATTTACCAGTATCAAAAACAGTATTTAATGTTATAAACTGAAAATGTTTAAAATATATAAAAAATATAAAAAATTAACAAATGTTTTATTGATATTGACAAAATTTACTTAGTGTGATATCTTTAGATTACAAAAGAGCTTCATATATGAACAAATGTTACAAAAGACGAAAAGCAAAAGCGCGCAAAACGAAGATTTCAAAAAAAGAGGAGGAAAGAGAATGAAAAACAAAATGAAAAGGTTGCTTAGTATTATGCTGGTAGTAGCGATGATGGCAATGTTAGTAGTCGGATGCTCAGGAAAGAGCTCATCATCCGATAGTGATGAAGGCGGAGAAGCTAAGACAGAAGAAAAAGAAACTTTTAAAGTAGGTTATGCAAATAAAACGTTAAATAATCCTTACTTTGTAGCTCTTGATCAGAAGTTAAAAGAAGAAACCGAGGCTTTGGGATGGGAATATGCTAGTTTAAATGCCGATGAAAACATCGACAAAGAAATGGAAAATATGGAAACATTTATCAGCCAGGGATACGATTTGATTATCATTAACCCTATTGATTCCGAAGCTTGTCTGCAGTCAATTTCTAATGCGGCTTCAGCAGGAATTCCTGTTATTGCAGTTGACAACGCACCAGATGATTCAGCAGAATGTGTTACTATCGTTTGCTCAGATAATGAGAGAAATGGTAGAGCAGTTGGTCTTTATGTAGGAGAACAGTTTGGGGACGATCCGATTGTTTCTGTATTGTTATCAGGTGTTAAAGGTGCTGTAGTTTCTCAGGAAAGACGTACTGGTTTAATGTGTGGTATCATCGAGCAGAGAACTGGATGTACTGAAGATGAAGCTTGGGAACAGGCAAGAGAAATGGAACAGACTTTGATTGACACAGGTAAAGCATATCATGAAGGTGCTGACTTTGCTATTAACGGACAGGGCTGGGGCAACTGGACTGCTGATGAAGGCCTTCCTGCAATGGAAGATTTGCTGACTGCAAATAAAGATATTAACTTAGTACTTGGTGAAAATGATAATATGCTTCTTGGTGCTATGACAGCAATTGAGAATGCTGGTCTTACAGGTATTAAACTGGCAGCTGCAGCAGATGGACAGAAAGAGGCTATTAAGTTAATCGCTGATGGTACAGATTATCTTGCAACAGGCGATAACAGCCCTGTAACAGTTGCTAAGATGACTCTGGAAGTTGCTGTTGATGTTCTTGAGAACGGAGCAACATCTGATGATTACGAGACTGTTACACGTACTCCTGCACTGTGCTACACAGTAGAAAATGCAGCAGATTATTATGATCCAGATGCAGCATTCTAAGCATTAGAAGTTCGAAAAGTAAATGTGTTAAAAAGGGGATGCTTCATTAAGAAACATCCCCTTTATAAAAAATGGTGTATGAGAGCATATAAGGAGTTGGAAACATGGCGAATGAATACAGAGTTGAAATGAAAAATATCGTGAAAAGATTCGGCGGTGTTTTAGCTTTAAATGACGTGTCGTTCAGAGTTAGACCAGGTGAAGTGCATGCGCTTGTTGGAGAAAATGGGGCTGGAAAATCTACTCTGATGAAGATTTTGTCAGGCGCATACCAGAAGGATGAAGGAACGATTTTCATAGACGGAAAAGAAGAGAAGATTTCGTCACCGAAAGAAGCAAAAGAACTGGGTGTGGCAACGATTTACCAAGAGTTTATGCTGGCTCCGCATTTAACGGTTGCAGAAAATATATTCATCGACAGATTGTCGGACAAAGGTAAATTCATCAATTGGAAAGACTTGAATCAAAAGGCTTCGGAGATTCTTGATCAGCTTGGGTTCGGAGAGATTAATGCAAAACAGCGAGTTGAAAATCTGTCAGTTGCATATCAGCAAGTGGTAGAGATTTGTAAGAATTTGACTAGAAATGCGAAAATTCTGGTTTTAGATGAACCTACGGCAGTGTTGACATTTACAGAAATCGAGAAATTGTTTTCACTGATTAATAAGCTGAAAAATGATGGAGTAAGTATTATTTATATTTCTCACAGACTAGAAGAAATCTTCCAGATATGTGACAGAATTACAGTTTTAAAAGATGGTACTTTCGTAAAGGAATTAAATACGACGGAGGTAAATAAAGGGCAGTTAGTTAATCTTATGGTAGGACGTGATATGTCTACACTCTTTCCATCAAGAGCTGCTAAAATAGGGGATGTTGTATTAGAAGTTAAAAATTTGAACAGAGGGAAGATGGTTCGGAACGTATCGTTTTCAGTCCGTGCTGGTGAAGTGCTTGGATTTAGCGGCCTGGTCGGAGCTGGAAGAACAGAGACGATGAGAGCTATATTTGGTGCAGATAAGAAGGAGTCCGGAGAAATCTGGCTTAATGGAGAGCAGGTAAACTTTAAGAACCCCAGAGAGGCGGTGAAAAAAGGTCTTGGACTGCTTCCTGAGGATAGAAAACAACAGGGGGTGTTGCTAGAACAGAGCATCCGTGTTAATACGACACTTTCCGCGCTGAGAAAGATTACACAGCTTTTGGGAATTATTAATTTCCAGAAGGATAAAAAGCTGGCAGAAGATGTTTTGGCAGAATTGGCGACAAAATATAATTCTATAGAAGATAATACATCGAGTTTGTCTGGCGGTAATCAGCAAAAAGTAGCACTGGCAAAATGGCTGGTTGCAGACTGTAAATGTATTATTTTGGATGAACCGACCAGAGGTGTTGACGTTGGTGCGAAAGTAGAAATATATAAAAATATTAATGACCTGGCAGAACAAGGTGTTGCAATTGTAATGATTTCTTCTGAAATGACAGAAATAATCGGTATGTGTGACAGAGCATTGATTATGAGACAAGGAATGGTTGTCGGTGAACTGGATAGGTCAGAGCTGGCAGAAGATAGACTAATTAGATATTCGATGGGAGTTAATGAAAATGAAGAATAGTAGAAATAAAATCGGAAAAATTTTAATTAACAATAATACATACATTATGCTGCTAGTGCTGTTGATTATTTGTGCGATTATATCTCCAGACTTTTTCACAGTACAGAATATCACAAACCTGGTAAGACAGTATTCAGGAACAACTATCGTGTGTATGGGTATGTTGTATGTCATTCTGACTGGTGGAATTGATTTGTCCGTTGGATCTATTGTAGCGCTTGGTAGTGTAATGGTTGCTTGGTCGTTGACGACGAAGGATTTAGGAATGGCTGCAGCGATTATCATGCCTCTTTTATGTGGTGTATGTTGTGGCGCGGTTACAGGATTCTTTGTAGCGTTTACTAATATGGCACCATTCGTAGCATCACTTGCAATGATGACAATTGCACGAGGTGTTGCATACGTCGTATCAAATGGACAACCGGTACAGACTCCAGCAAACACAATTGGAACACTGGGTATTGCGAAATTAGGAGGAGTAATTCCGTGGCTTGCAATTATAGCATTAATATTTGTATTAGTGTTCTGGTTTATTATAAAATACACCTCTTTTGGAAGAATTGTAATTGCAATTGGTAGTAACGAAGATGCAGTACGTTTGGCTGGTATTAGAACGAAATGGTACAAGTTGGCTGTTTATGCGATTTCTGGTCTGTGTTCTGGTATGGCTGGTATTGTTGCAGCTTCAAGAACTGCAATTGGTACCCCAATTATCGGAGAAGGATTGGAATTGGATGCAATCGCAGCGTGTGTAATTGGAGGTGCGAGTCTTAGCGGTGGACGTGGATCGGTTTTGAAGACTGTCGTTGGTGTATTTGTATTAGCATTTATTAGTAATATTATGAACCTTTTGGCAATTCCTGCATATCCACAGGATATTATCAAAGGTGTAATTATTATTCTTTCTGTATTGATGCAGGAGTTCACTAGTCGAAAGAGCGATAGTGTTTAATATGTAGACTGTAATTTATAAAATCTAGGATAATGGAGGTATTTGGTATGGCAAAGACAGTAAAAACCATGAAAGCATTGGTAGTGTATGAAAAGGGAAAGTATGTTCTCGAAGAGGCGTATCCAGTTCCGGATTTGAAAAAAGGAGAAGTCTTGATTAAGATTGAAGCATGTGGCGTATGTGCCAGTGATATTAAAAACTGGCATGGAGCAGAAGGTTACTGGGGAGATGGAACGACTGAGCCTTGGGTAAAAACACCGTTTATACCAGGTCATGAATTTGTTGGAGAAGTTGTAGAAGTCAGTGATGATTATGAAGGAACAGTAAAAGTTGGAGATCGAGTAACAGGAGAACAAATTGTGCCATGCGGAGAATGTATGTTCTGTCAGACAGGAAAATATTGGATGTGTGATAAGGCCGATATTTTCGGATTCCGCGAGCATGTTAATGGCGCTATGGCAGAATATATGGTACTTCCAGCAAAAACAAGAATCTATCAAATTCCAAAAGATCTAGAACTTGAAAAGGCAGTCCTGATTGAGCCTTATAGCTGTGCAAAACATGCGATAGACAGAGCTGATATTAAGAATACAGATGTTGTTGTAATCTCAGGCGTTGGTACACTTGGTCTGGCAATGGTTAATTATGCGCGCTTGAGGAATCCTAAAACTTTGATAGCAGTAGATATGATGGATAATAGATTGGAAATTGCTAAAAGATTTGGTGCTGATATAATTATGAATCCATCAAAATGCAACATTCCAGAAGAAGTAAAGAAACTTACAAATGGATATGGATGTGATATCTATGTAGAAGCTACTGGTCATCCATCCAGTGTACAGCAAGGACTTGACTCTATTAGAAAACTTGGACGTTTTATTGAATTTAGTGTATTTGGGCAAAAAGTATCTGTTGATTGGTCAGTAATCGGAGATGGAAAAGAATTGGATCTTCTTGGCTCACATTTGGGACCATATTGTTTTGATGTTGTAACAGAATGGATTGCTAATAATACAATTTACACAGACGGAGTTGTAACACATACTTTCGATTTGGATCATTGGCAGGATGCCTTTGAGCAGAATTCAAAAGGAGAAGGCTCTTTGAAAGTAATTATTAAACCGTAGAGGAGGTTGCAATATGAAAATTAAGGCGAAAGAATTGACAAAAGATAACTTTGCGGTATATGGACAATTTAATGATATGCTTGATAAGGCTAGTGCGGGATTTGGATCAGATGCATTTATTTTTTATCGGGACAGTATTCGGTATGCAGCAGCGACTCCAGTATTAGGATTATCTACTCTTTCTGTAAAAAGAGATGAGAATTTCCAAGTGATGGCAATGGAGTATCATACTCATACAGCTGAGGTTATGATGCCTATGGACGATGATATGATATTATGTATACAAAAAGCGGGCAGTGAAGATGAACCTACGCCGGAAGATATAGAAGCATTTATTGTGCCGAAACATGTAATGGTTCATTTGAATCCAGGTGTCTGGCATTACATGCCGTTGCCGGTAAACAAAGAAGAAGTAAATGTATTGATTGTATTACCGGAAAGGGCATATCATAATGACTTAGTTTCTGTAGACATGTCTGCGAAAGAAGTGTTTATTGAGATATAAGCAATTAAAAGGAGCAGAGTTGTATCTGCTCCTTTCTAAATTATAAGGAGGAAATCATGGGGAACTATTTTGTGGGAATTGATACTGGTACTCAAGGTGTACGCATAGGGGTCACGGATGAAAAAGGAAACTTTGTTACTGTACATGAAAAAAAGTGGGGGACAGATTATCCTATGCCAGGATGGGCAGAACAGAATCCAACAGTTTGGTGGGAAAGCATTGAAGAAACTTTTGGATTGTGCTGTGAAGATTTAAGTGAAGACCAAAAGATGTCTCTTGTGGCTTGTAGTGTGTGTGCAACATCTTCTACTACTTTCCCGATAGATATGCGGGGTAATCCGATGACAAAGGCCATGATGTGGATGGACATTAGAAGCAGGGATATTGCTGAAGAGATTAATTCCAGTGGACACGAAAGATTGAAGCAATGTGGAGGTGAGGTATCGCCGGAATGGCTGGTACCAAAAGTGCTCTGGGTAAAAAGAAATCAAAGAGATATCTATGATGAGTGTTGGAAGTTTGTAGAACAGTTAGATTGGATTAATTATAAACTGTCCGGTAATCTGGTCGCATCAGTATGTAATACAGTATGTAAATGGAATTATTCGGTGTCAGAAGGATACGATAGAAGCTTTTTTGAAAAAATCGGTCTGGAAGATTATGAAGAAAAGATGATTACAGATGTAATCAAAATAGGAGAGGAAGTAGGAACGGTCACTGGAGAATGGGCAGAAAAATATGGAATTAATCCGAAAACGAAGATTGTTCAAGGATGTATTGATGCACATATGGCAATGTTTGGATTGAATGCTGTGTCTGAGAAAAAGTTGGCAGTTATCATGGGAACTAGTTTTGTTCATCTGTGCTTAACAAAAGAAAAAGCAAATGTGAAGGGAATATGGGGACCTTATGATAGCGCGGTGATAGATAATATGTGGTTATTAGAGGGCGGACAAATTTCAGCGTCTGGTTTGGTAAATTGGTTTCGGGAAAATTTTCATATCGAAGGAACAAAAGAGAATGTATATGCACAATTAATGGAGAGTGTAAAAGATACGGAAATAGGAGCAGAAGGATTGGTTGTGTTAGATTATTTCCAAGGAAATCGAACACCATATAAAGACTCTTATTCTAAGGGGGTAATATATGGCCTGACAATGAAGCATACGTGGAAACATATCTACCGTGCAATTTTGGAATCAGTAGCTTTTGGTACACACAATATAATAAAGAATTTTGAAAAGCAAGGGTGTTTGATTGATAAGATTGTTGCTTGTGGCGGAGTTACAAAAGATAAAGGATGGATTCAGATTATTTCAGATGTAACAGGAAAACCGATTGTTATTACAAAAGAAAGTCAGGCAGGTGTTTTGGGATGTTGTGTCGTGGCAGCTTCGTGCGGGAGATATTATGAAGATTTTGAGGAAGCGGCTGCAGCGATGGTTACTGATGAAGTTACGTTTTATCCTGATATGAGTTCACATCTGAAATACCAGGGAATATTTAAAAAGTATCTACAGTTATATGAATCATTAAAATCAATGATGCGAGAAGACAGGAACAATTGATAGTAACTAGGTAGAATTCGTTATTGACATTACTAAGGGTAAATGGTACTATTCTAATAGGAACATAATATACTATTTAATGAACAAACGTTCATAAAAGAGGGGAATAACATGGCATAAAAAATGAGAGCAATACGCTTGTTAGAGTCAAAGGATATTCGCTGTGTGGAAGATGGACTGATCCATTATTGGTGATACAAAAGAACTTGATTTAGAAAACAGGGAAGAGGCATTCTACCTTAATGGAAAAGGTGATCACTCTATGAAGGTGGTTTTACGCCCATAATAATGCCAGGAAGTGTATATTATAGTTTGTATTATTAAGAAGAAAGGGAGAAATGAGTATGAAAGCCGTATTAATGACAGCAATTAAGGAATTGAATTATGTGGATTATGAAAAACCAACGCCAAAAGATGATGAAGTTTTACTTCAGATTATGGCAGTTGGTGTTTGTGGTTCTGATATCCCAAGAATTTTAGTATCAGGTCCACATGTGCTCCCGATTATTCCTGGACACGAGTTCGCAGGGCGCATTGTAGAAGTTGGCAAAAATGTAAAGGGATGGAAAGTAGGAGATAAGGCCAGTGCAGCGCCGTTGCTTCCATGCAATGAATGTGAATGGTGCAAAAAAGGTATTTATTCGTTATGCGAAGATTACAAGTATTATGGATCTCGTAATAATGGTGCATTTGCACAGTATCTTGCAGTAAAAGAAGAATGTTTGCTTCGGTTGGATGCGGATACTCCTTATGATTGGGGAGCTACAATCGATCCGGCAGCAAATGCGATTCATGCTTATCTTCGAGCAAATGGAAACGGAGAAGATACTGTTGCAGTATATGGACTTGGAGCGATTGGATTATTTGCAATTCAATATGCAAAATATCTTGGCTGTAAAAAGATTGTAGCAGTTGATATAGACGATGGAAAGCTGGAAGACGCTGTTAAATGTGGCGCTACATTCACTGTTAATTCATTAAAAGAAAATCCAGTTGAAAAAATTAAGGAATACACAGATGGAAAGGGCGTAACATTGTCTCTGGAAATGTCTGGGGCACCAATATGCCAGCATCAAGCTATTCTTGGAACTGGCAAAATGGGAAGAGTAGTTTATCTGGGCATTTCTCATAAACCATTAGAATTATCTGAAAAGGCAGTGGATCAAATTGAGAGATATCAGATTAGTATAATAGGAAGCTGGAATTCATTTTCTAACCCATATCCGGGATTTGAATGGACAGAAGCAGCTAAACTAATGAACGAAAAAGGATTTAATCCTGATTTGCTTATCTCACATAGACTCGATCTGTCTGAAATGCCAGAAATTTTTAAACAGATTGATGAAAAGAAACTAGTTTACAATAAAATTATGTTTTATCCGAATGGAATGGAAGAAAGAAAGTAAAGAAATATAGTGTCTAAAATGATATTTGGAGGTATGAAAAGTGGCAAAAGAAGCATTAGGAATGGTAGAAACAAAAGGTTTGATTGGCTCTATTGAAGCAGCAGATTCTATGGTAAAGGCAGCAAATGTTCGATTGATTGGAAAAGAAAAGATTGGCTCTGGTCTTGTAACAGTTATGGTTCGTGGCGATGTTGGTGCTGTTAAGGCTTCTGTTGAAGCAGGATCTTCTGCTGCAAAGCGCGTCGGAGAACTGGTTTCTGCACATGTGATTGCAAGTCCTCATGATGATGTGGAAGGAATTTTACCGAGTGTGGAGTAGTCTCAAATCTATATGAATGACGATTTCAACTAGGCGTTAAAGGGATGTGTTTGGCGCATCCCTTTTCTGTAATTGGAAGTATTGTGTGATAAAGGGGGATGATGTATGGCAGTAAAAGATGGAGATTTAAAAACAGATTCTAAAGTGGAAGATAATCATGAAAAACCAGTAAAAAATACAGGGATAAAAAGACAAGCAAATACCAGATCCCAATCAAGAAAAATTGTAAAGAAATCACAGCAAAATGAAATGGATAAGGATAAGGAGATTAATGATCGGTACCAGAGGATGAATGTTGATCAGGAGCTTCCAGTGTATTTACTTTAGAGAGCGGGATGTTGATATTGGTAAAATGCTATGATAATAAGGAAGAAACAAAATATACCAAGCGATTATTAAATATTACTCTTGCTGATTCGATAGATGAGATGTGTGAATAGTATAGTCGGACAGGAAGGAGAAAGAATTGGACAAAAGAGATATTGAGATGTTGGTAAGACGCCGGGTTCAGGAATTAGGATTGGATATGAATCCCGGTGTGAAAAAAGAATATATAATAGCTGCAAACTGGAAGATGAATATGTCTGAAAAAGAGACAAAAAGATTTCTCGAGGAAATGAAAGCAGTTCATATAGCAGATAATATTAAAGTTATGATTTTCCCGCCTTACCCATATTTGCATCTGTTTAAAGAAAATCTTCGTTATGAGAAGATTGCCTATGGTGCACAGGATGTGGCAAAAGAAGAAAAAGGGGCATATACAGGAGAAGTCAGTGCCTCTATGCTGGGTGATATGGGATGTTCCCTGACAATCGTAGGACATTCAGAAAGAAGAACTTATTATGGAGATACTCCTCAGATTGTAGCTCAGAAAGCGAAAGCTGCATTAACATATCAGATTACACCCGTGGTTTGTATTGGGGAAACTTTGGACGAACGTCAACAGCAACGTTATAAAGAGGTACTCAAAGAACAACTGGATGCTGTATATAATGAGATTGGCACTAAGGTGGGGGATTGTATTATTGCATATGAGCCGGTGTGGGCTATTGGTACAGGTGTGATTCCTACATTGGAGCAGATTTATGAAACTCACAAGTATATATTTGATGTTTTGAAAGCTTATGGTTTGGCACATGAGAACATTAAGATATTGTATGGTGGCAGTGTGAATGCCAAAAATGTAAAAGAGATTGCTTCTGTAGAACATGTAAATGGCTTTTTGATTGGAGGGGCAAGCCTGAAGGCAGAAAGTTTTAAGAATATTATTGGATTAGCGAGTGAGGTTTAATGGGAGCAAAATTTAGTAAGAATGAAATCAGTGAAGTTATTCGCCGAGTACTTACTTATTATCTGCACAAGAGAGAAAATCCGACAGACAGAAAAAAGGTGCTGTTTTTTATTCCTAAATTTCCAGTAGGATTACAAGAAACGCTTTCGGAATATGAATTGTATGATGAATTAGATTCCATAGATTTTTTTGTAGAGGACACAGACATCGAGGAACTAAAAAGTTTCGGATGTAAAATATATTATGCATCTGATGCTAAGGATGTAAGTAGTATTTTAAATCGTTTGTCTACATATGAAAAGTTGGAAATATATGATCCGTCACTCGATTTTTTAAGAGATCTAAAAGAGGGAAAGGAAAGAAATATATTTATCAAAATTGCCATTTTCTTTTTAATGTCAGGGGAACCTGTTATTGTCAGGCTACCTTATGATATGGATCATATTTCTCAAGGTGTATTTGGAAGAGCAGCAAAAGATTTGAAAGATGATTTGTGTGATATGGGGATCCATTTTTCTGGCCTTAAAGCGGATTTTGCAGAACTTTTCAGAGAAAGTGCAGGGCAGAAACTGGATTTTGTATCAGAGGAAGTAATCAACCAGTGTTACGAAAGAGGTGAAAAACTGATTTATGTGAGTATAAATGCGGTTGTAACACCTCTGGCTGTGGAAAGAGCCAAAGAATTGAGCATAGGTATAATAAAGAGTTAGCCAATACCTGGACAAGTATAAAAGAAAAATAAACGAATGGAGGGTTTATTATGGGAATTTCAACTTCAGATATTTCGCGTTATATCCAAGAAGTAGAAAGTGAGTTGGGACGAACTGCTGTATGTAAGACAGATAGTTCTGCATATGCAGGAGCAGCAGATGGAGACAGTGGTCTCTTTAATACTGCAGAGGAGGCTATCAATGCAGCTATTATAGCTCAGCAGAAATTAATGAGATTTACCCTCGCAGAACGAGAAAAATTTGTATCTGTGATGCGTCAGGCAGCGAGGGATTCTGCAAAAATGTTGGCAGAACTTGCGCATGAGGAAACCGGATATGGTCATGTGGAAGATAAAATTGTAAAAAATCTTCTTGCAGCTAATAAGACTCCGGGGACCGAGGATCTTCAGACTATAGCGAAGACTGGTGATGATGGTCTTATGCTTACAGAGATGGCACCTTTTGGTGTGATTGGAGCAATTACACCATCAACCAATCCTACAGCAACGGTTATCAATAATGGTATTGGAATGATTGCTGCAGGAAATGCAGTTGTTTTCAATCCGCATCCTGGAGCAAAAAGAGCATCTGGAAAAACGATTCAATTAATGAATCAGGCAATTATTGCTGCAGGCGGACCTGCGAACCTGTTATGCGCACCGAAAGAACCAACAATGGATACCAGTGCTGTAATTATGAATCATCCGCGTATCAGACTTTTGACTGTAACTGGTGGAGAAGGTGTCGTAAGAGTAGCTATGAAGACTGGAAAGAGATGTATTGCAGCTGGACCGGGAAATCCTCCGGTAGTGGTAGATGCAACAGCTGATATTAAAAAAGCTGCCAGCGATATCGTAAAGGGAGCAAGTTATGAAAACTGTATTCTTTGTATCGCAGAAAAAGAAATCCTTGTCGAGAATTCAGTTGCTGATGAATTAATTCGCGAGATGGTGAAAAATGGTGCATATCTTTTGAATGGTATGGAACTTGAAAAGGTTTGCGCAACTGTAATGGTAAAAACCAAAGAAGGAAAATGGGCACCTAATAAGAAATTTGTAGGACGTGATGCTTCATATATTTTAAAAGAATCTGGCATTTATGGAGGAAAAGATGCAAAAGTGGTTATCTGTGATGTCCCATTTGAGCATCCGTTAGTAATGACAGAGATGTTAATGCCAGTTGTACCTGTAACAAGAGTGGCGAATGTCGATGATGCGATTGAAAAAGCTGTGATTGCAGAAAATGGATGTCACCATACAGCTATGATGCATTCTAAAAATGTAGATAATCTGACTAAGATGGGACGTGCGATTGACACGACAATATTTGTAAAGAATGCGCCATCTTATGCAGGATTAGCAATCGATGGTGAAGGATATACTACACTTTCTATTGCGACACCAACAGGAGAGGGCCTTACATCTGCTAAGAATTTTACGAGATCTCGAAGATGTACACTTTCAGGATCATTCAGAATCGTTTAAGAGGGTAGATATGAACGAATCAATGTTAGAAAAAATAAAGAAAGCCGGTGTTGTTGGTGCCGGTGGTGCAGGATTTCCTACATATGTGAAACTCAAATGTACAGCCGAATATGTCATTGTTAATTGTGCAGAATGTGAACCCTTGATTAAATCTGATAAATATCTGATGGAGCAAAATGCGGAATCAATTGTTGAAGGATTAAGATGTGCCATGAGTTGTGTGAGCGCAAAGAATGGGGTTCTCGCAATAAAATATAAAAATAAATCGGCAGTTCATGCACTTGAGGCAGCGGTTTCTGGAAAAGAAAATGTGTCGATTCATTTGTTAGATAATTACTATCCTGCAGGTGATGAGCAACAGATTATATATGAGGTCACAAAAAGAACAATTCCTGTTGGGAAATTACCGTCAGAAGTTGGATGTGTTGTAATTAATGCTCAGACAGCATACCATATTGCACAAGCCATGGAGGATAAGCCGGTAGTAAGAAGAAATGTAACTATTACGGGGGCGGTCCACTCACCATTGACAATTACAGCGCCGATTGGCACCGCTGTGGCATATTTGATTGAAATGGCCGGTGGAGCTACTGTAAAAGATTATTCGGTTATTATTGGCGGTCCATTAATGGGGCGAGTGTCAGAGGATCCGAGTAACGAGTTTGTGACAAAGACGACAAATGGAATTATTGTATTGCCAACGGATCATGAGCTGATCCGCAAAAAAACAGTAAGCTTAGAACAAGAGTATAAGATTGCCAAGTCAGCGTGTTGTCAATGTAATTACTGTACTTTGATCTGCCCGAGAAGCAGCCTTGGACTTGGTGTTCAGCCACATAAAGTAATGCAGGCATTGACATTTAATAATGCAGATGTATTGATTGATGGAAATGCAGCGTTGGGATGTTGCAATTGTGGCTTATGTACTTATGTAGGGTGCAATATGGGGCTTAGTCCTAGTAGATTTATATCTAAGATGCGCTCAGAGCTTTTGGCGAAAAAGGTGAAAAGCAATCATGAGCCGAAACCGGTCAATCCGTTTAGGGATGATATCAAAGTATCTACAAAAAGGGTAATACAGAGAACTGGGTTAACAGAATATGATATAGATGTTCCGTATGTGGATTCTTATGATGCGCCGAGGGCTGTAAGAATTATGTTGAAACAACATATAGGGGCACCTTGTGAACCTGTTGTTTTGGAAGGCGATACAGTAATAGAAGGACAGTGTATTGGACAGATACCAGAGAAAGCTCTTGGAGCCTGTGTACATTCTTCTATCAACGGTCGCGTTGTAAATATAAGTAAAGACTATATAGATATAATGGAAGCTTAAGGAGTTAATCATGGGAGTGTCAATAGGATCTGTAGAATTAAATAGTGTAGCAGCTGGAGTTATAACAGGTGATGCAATGCTTAAGGCAGCTAATGTAAATTTGGTTGCAGCGCAGCCTACATGCCCGGGTAAATTTATTATCATAGTGTCGGGTGATACATCCAGTGTGGAAACTGCGGTTAAAGCAGGAATGGCCAGTGGGAAGGACAAAGTGGTTGATACTTTGATGATTGCAAGTGTTGCTCCAGAGGTTATACCTGCGATTATGAGGACATCTGCTCCAGAACAGAGTGAAGCGGTTGGAGTAATAGAGACATTTTCACTTGCAAGTGCAATCATTGCAGCAGATTATGCGGTGAAAAGTGCTGCCGTTGATCTGATTGAGGTGCGACTGGGAAGAGGTCTTGGTGGAAAGGCGTTTGTAGTCTTAACAGGAAAAGTTAGCGACGTTACAACTGCTACAGATTATGCCAGAAAACAACTGGCAAAGGAAGGAATGATATTGAATATTACGGTTGTTCCATCCTTACATCCGGATTTGTATCAAGCTTTATTGTAAAATAAAGTGAGATATATATTATAAAAACTTTAACATTAACATTTTAAGAGGTGAAGAAAATGGGAAAAGAAGCATTAGGAATGATTGAAACAAAAGGGTTGATAGGAGCAATTGAGGCGGCAGATTCAATGGTAAAAGCAGCAAATGTACACTTGATTGGCAAAGAACAGATTGGATCTGGACTTGTAACAGTTATGGTACGTGGTGATGTCGGAGCGGTTAAGGCTTCTGTAGAGGCAGGCGCTTCAGCTGCAAAACGTGTTGGTGAACTGGTATCTTCACACGTAATTGCAAGCCCACACAATGATGTAGAAGGAATTCTTCCACAGGCAAAATAGAAAGAATAGATAAGATTAATATTAATATAAAGAAAAAATGGAGGTATTTAAAATGGCTAAAGAAGCATTAGGAATGATTGAAACAAGAGGATTGGTAGGAGCAATTGAGGCAGCAGATGCAATGGTAAAAGCAGCAAACGTTCGCCTTGTTGGAAAGGAAAAAATTGGATCTGGACTTGTAACAGTTATGGTGCGTGGTGATGTTGGAGCAGTTAAGGCTTCTGTAGAAGCAGGTGCATCTTCTGCAAAACGTGTTGGTGATGTTGTATCCGTACATGTAATTGCAAGCCCACATGACGATGTAGAAGGAATTCTTCCACAGGCTTAAATTACAGAAAAAGATATTATACCTAAATAAAAGGAGATTTTTAATATGGATATAGAGAGATTAATTGCAGAGATCACGGAAGAAATCTATAACAAAGTATCTTCTGATACGAGTTTTGCTTCAGCTTGTGGTTCATCAAAAATGGATATGGCAAAATATCTTGATGATACTTTGTTGAAAGCGGATGCAACACCTGATCAGATTATAAACATCTGTAAAGAAGCAAGAGAATACAAAACGGCATCTGTATGCGTTAACTCATGGTATGTACCATTAGTTGCAAAAGAACTTGCTGGTTCAGGAGTTAAAACCTGTTGTGTAATCGGATTTCCTTTAGGAGCTTGTACAACAAATACAAAGGTTGCTGAGACTATTGATGCAATTAAAAAGGGTGCTGATGAAGTAGACATGGTAATTAATGTCGGCGCTGCAAAGGCTGGGGACTGGCAGTATGTAAAACAAGATATTGAAGAAGTTGTAATTGCAGCAAGAGGAAAAGCTTTGGTAAAAGTAATTATCGAGACTTGTCTGTTGACTGATGAAGAGAAGGTAAAGGTATGTACGATTGCTAAATTGGCAGGTGCAGATTTTGTTAAGACTTCTACAGGATTCTCAACAGGCGGTGCTAAAGTAGAGGATATCAGACTTATGCGTCAGACTGTAGGTCCGGACATGGGAGTAAAGGCATCTGGTGGTGTTCGTGATTATGCAACAGCAAAAGCTATGATTGATGCAGGTGCAACACGTATTGGAACCAGCAGCGCAAAAGGAATTCTTTCCAGCGCTCCGAGTGCTTCTGGACATCAATGTATAGGATGCGGTGCTTGTCAGAAAAAATGTCCATCAGGAAGAGTTGATATTATAGCTGCAAATAATTATTAAAAGACACATATTAGAACTGCGGCCCATAAGTAAAGCCTAGGCAGAACGGGGTCGCTTTTCTTTCTGAAAGAAATAATCATTAAGGAGGAAGTGCTTTTATGTATGCAGCAAAAATTATTGGAAATGCAGTATGTACATGCAAGGAGCAAAAACTAGTGGGATTAAAACTTTTAGTTGTGCAGCCCATTAGTCTTCTGACATTAGAAAATGAAGGAAAGCCGGTTGTTGCTATTGATGCAGTTGGTGCTGGAGAATCAGAAGTAGTCCTTGTGGTGGGCGGAAGTTCTGCAAGGCAGACTGCGGTAACTACAAATATGCCGGTCGATGCAACTATAATGGCAGTTGTTGATTATATAGATATTAATGGAAAGCAAGTTTTTGAAAAATATTCAGGGGGTGAGTCCTAATGAAAATTGCGATTGGAGCCGATCACGGTGGATATGAATTAAAGGAAAGAATGAAAAAATATATTGCTGAATTGGGACACGAATGTATGGATGTAGGAACGTTCAGTACGGAAAGATGTGATTATCCAGATTATGCGTTTCAGGTAGCAGCAGCAGTTTCCTCTAAAAAATGTGATTATGGAATTATGATTGATGCAGTTGGAATTGGATCTTCTGTAATGTGTAATAAAGTGCCTGGAATCCGTGCAGCGGTTGCAAATGAAATCTATTCTGCCAGAAATGCAAAACTCCATAATGGTACAAATGTTTTGTGTATCGGAAGTCTTATTATTGGTGATGGTGTTGCAAAGGAAATCATCAAAACATGGTTGGAAACAGACTTGGCAGGAGAACGTAATATTAAAAGAGTAAATCAGATCAATGAGATTGAACGCAGAATATTAGGATGCAATAATAAGTAATAACCATAATTTACTGAAGGCAGGTGATGGAAATGCAGATTGCAAGAGTAATAGGTACTGTGGTTGCAACAAAGAAGGATGAAAGATTATCAGGCGTTCGTTTGATGGTGATACAGCCGTGTAATTCGAAAGGTGAAGATGTGGGGAAGCCCATAGTTGCAGGTGATGCAATTGGCAGTGGTATAGGTGAAACGGTTATTTATGCAACGAGTAAAGAAGGAGCATTTTGTCTTCCAAATCCTGATGCCTGCTGTGATGCTGGAATAACAGCGATAATTGATAGTATGTATTCTATTTAGGAGGCATGAGAATAAAGTATGGTGATTGCAAAGGTCATTGGAAATATTGTGTCAACACAAAAGCATGATGATTATAAAGGTCAGAAACTGTTAATTGTTCGTGCGGTTGACCTAAATGGAGAATTATATGGTAATGAAATGGTTGTTTGCGATGGAGCAGATGCAGATGCGGGAATTGGGGACTATGTTTTGATTATTCAAGAAGGAGGTTCCGCGAGACTTGCGGCGCGTTGTGATCATTTGGGACCTATAGATCGAACTGTAGTTGCGATTATCGATACAATTGAAACTACAGAAGGTGTTTTGAATAAATAATCTTTGGGTGGAGGTAACAAAGTGAGTTTCATAGAACAAGTGAAGGCACGTGCAGCGAAAAAAAATTGCTTGATTGTTCTTCCGGAAAGTTATGACGAAAGAGTAACAGAAGCAGCTGTAAAGATTGCACAGGAAGGAATCGCACGAATTCTTTTATTATCTGATAATGGAAGAAAGATGCCGAACCAGGAAAAAATTGAGGAATCCAATATAGAAGTGTTGGATTATAAAAACAGTGCAGATTTTCCGGTGTTTGTAGAAGCGTTGTGCGAACTGAGGAAGAAAAAGGGAATGACAAGAGAAAAAGCAGAGGAACTTTTAAAAGATCCCCTGTATTATGGAGCAATGCTTGTACGAGAGAAGAGGGTAGACGGAATGGTGGCAGGTGCATGTCATTCAACCGGAGATACCTTGCGCCCTGCACTTCAGATTGTGAAAACTGCAGACGGAATCAAGACAGTATCCGCGTATTTCCTTATGGTGGTTCCCGATTGTAAATATGGCAATGATGGTGTGTTCCTGTTTGCTGATTCTGGTCTGGTAGAATTCCCGGATGAGGAACAGCTTATGGATATCGCAGTGTCATCGGCAAAAAGTTTTGAACAGATTACAGAACAGGAGCCAATTGTGGCAATGTTGTCCTATTCTACCAAAGGAAGTGCCAAGAACAAGAGATTAGAACCAATCATTTCTGCCGCTAAAAGGGTAAAAGAAAAATATCCGAATCTCAAGATAGATGGTGAATTACAGCTGGATGCAGCCGTAGATGAAAAAGTCGGACAGATGAAGAGCAAGGGAAGCAATGTAGCAGGCAATGCAAATGTCCTGGTATTCCCTGACTTAAATAGCGGGAATATTGGTTATAAATTAGTACAACGATTGGCTAAGGCCGAAGCCTATGGACCAATCACACAAGGCCTTCGAAGACCGGTGAACGACCTGTCCAGAGGGTGCGTCGCAGAAGACATTGTTGGGGTAGTAGCAATTACATGTCTTCAGGCGGATAAGTAAAAAGGGACACGGCAAATTGAATCTGGGACGGGGGTTTTTTCGTTTTCCCCCGTCCCAGATTCAATTTGCCGTGTCCCCTTTTTCAAAACCGTTGATATTCCTTAGGACAGCTATTATAATATAGAAAGAAAATAAAAAGATTGGAGACAATGCAATGAAAATTGGAATTGGTAATGATCATTCAGCAGTGGAAATGAAACAGGAAGTAGTAAAATATCTGCAGGAGTTGGGATATGAAGTTGTGAATTATGGAACGGATACTACAGAGAGTTGTCATTATCCGATATATGGAGAGAAAGTGGCGAGAGCTGTGGTTGCAGGGGAAGTGGATCTTGGAATATTGATCTGTGGAACCGGAGTGGGAATTTCACTTGCGGCGAATAAAGTGAAGGGTATTCGTGCGGTTGTATGTAGCGAGCCATATTCTGCGAAATTGTCCAGACAACACAATAACACGAACATTCTGGCGTTCGGTGCAAGAGTGATCGGTGTCGAGATGGCGAAGATGATTATTGATGAGTGGTTGAATGCAGAATTCCAGGGTGGACGCCATCAGGACAGAGTCAATATGATTATGGCTATTGAAGAAAAATAGCAGACAGGTGAGATGTTGATATGGACGGAATAATATTTGATCTGGATGGAACGTTGTGGGATTCTACGGAAGAAGTAGTAAAGTCATGGAAAAGAGCGGTCTGTGAACAAACTAATCTGAATGTCACGCTGGAAGTAGAGACGTTGGTAAGAGAATTTGGTAAACCGATGGATGTGGTCATTAAGAATACTTTTCCAGAGTTAAGTGACGAGGAGAGAGCAAGCCTTACAGTACAATTGTTTCGATATGAGAATGAGTGGATGAAGAAAGCACCTTGTAAATTATATCCTCATATGAAGGAGACGATTCAGAAGCTTTCGAAAAAGTATCCCTTGTTTATTGTAAGTAATTGTCAGGCAGGGTATATTGAAGCCTTCTTGGAAAATACAGGACTACAGGAGTATTTTGCCGACCATCTGTGTCCTGATGATACGGGAAGATTAAAGGCTGATAATATTAAGATCATTATGGAGCGAAATGGCATCGAAGAAGCCGTATACGTGGGAGATACACAAGGAGATGCGGATGCCTGTAAGGAAGCAGGGGTTCCTATGGTGTATGCGGCATATGGGTTTGGCAAAGTGGAAGATGAATGTGTGACAATTCAACAGTTTGACCAGCTATTAGACTTATATGAATAACAAAAATTGAGTGCGCAAAGAGTGTACTTGAGATAATAACAAGAAGAGAGGTAAAACAACAATGAGTTATGAAAGACTGAATGAGAAAGTTCTTGAATTGAAGGATGAGATGTTGGACAGCATCCGCGAGAGCGTTGCAATCTGCAGCGTGAAAGGGGAACCGGAGCCGGATGCACCTTACGGAAGGGAAGTAAAACAGGCCTTGGATCATGCCCTGGCACTTGGAGAAAAGCTGGGATTCAAGACGGGAAATATTGATAATCGAGTAGGTTATGTTGAGTATGGTGAAGGCGAAGAGATGGTCGGTGTTCTGGGACATCTGGATGTTGTTCCGCTTGGGGAAGGGTGGAACCATGATCCGCTTGGATGCGAAGTACAGGATGGAAAGATGTACGGACGCGGTGTGCAGGATGATAAAGGTCCAACGATTGGAGCATTTTATGCGTTGAAAGCAATTAAGGATCTGGGACTTCCGCTTGACAGAAGAATCCGTGTGCTGTTCGGATGTGATGAAGAGTGCGGTTCTTCCTGTGTAGAACATTATATCAAGGTTGGCGGAGAACTTCCTACTATTGGATTTACACCAGACGCACAGTTCCCTGCAATTTTCTGTGAGAAAGGTCAGACTTTCTGGTATATTTCTAAAAAAATCGAAGAAGCACCTGCAATTAAAGTATTGTCTATCGAAGGCGGTGTGGCAAAGAATGTTGTAACACCGAAGTGTACGCTCGTTGCAGAAGGTGATCTCGTTGTAGAGGAAAAAGATTATATCCAGGTCGAGAAAAAAGATGGAAAAACAATCGTAACTGCAGAAGGTCTCAGCGCTCACGGAAGTACACCGGAACTAGGTAAGAATGCAGCGGTTCGTCTGTTTGATGCGTTGAAAGGAAATCATTTTGGCGGAGATCTTCAGAAGATGATTGATTTTATCATGGAAAAAGTCGGCTGGGAGACGAATGGCGCTGCTCTTGGTATTGCATCTGAAGATGAGGAGACCGGCAATACGACTGTAAATCTTGGAATGATTAAGTATGACGGGCAGGAGCTTCAATTTACACTGGATATCCGTTATCCAAAGAACATCACAGAGGAGACTGTTGTTGCAAATGTGACGAAGAATATCGAAGCTTATGGGCTTGAAGTGGAAAATGATCTTCACAGTCTGTTATATGTGTCGAAGGATTCTGAATTGGTTCAGAAGCTGACCAAGGTATATTGTGAGGAAACAGGTGATACTGATGCACAGCCAATTGCAATCGGAGGAGGAACCTATGCAAAATCATTTGAGAATATGGTGGCATTTGGACCAATCTTCCCGGGCGAAGAAGAAGTCATCCATGCACCAAATGAGTTTGCAGTGATTGATAATCTGGTACGTTCTATCCAGATTATGGCAGCAGCCATGTACGAACTTGCACAGAAATAATACATATATAGAAGAGGAAAAATCGAAATGAACGAGAGAATTAGCAGAGTATTGGAAAAAATGGAAAAGAAAGGACTGACCCAGCTGATCGTATCGGATCCACTGAGTATCCGTTTCCTGACGGGAATAATGGTAAATCCGGGAGAGAGACTGTATGCGCTGTTACTTAGAACGAATGGAAAGCATACGTTATTCCTGAACTATCTGTATTATGTATCAAACACAGGCTTTGAGGAAGTATGGTTCAGTGATATGGATGACCAGATTGGCGTTCTCATGGAGCATATTGATACAGAAAATACGCTTGGCATTGATAAGACATGGCCGGCTCGTTTCCTGATTCCGCTTCAGGAGCGTTGTCCAAATATGAAGACAGTATGGGGATCTGACTGTGTAGATGATGTCCGTGCAGTAAAGAACGAAGAAGAGATTGCAATCATGAAAGAAGCTTCTGTGATCAATGATTCTGTTATGGAAAAAGCAGCAGCATTTATCAAAGAAGGAATGACAGAGAAGGAAATCGCAGATTATATTGATTCTGAATTCTTTGCAGCTGGAGCAAGCGGAGTAAGCTTTGATACGATCGTATGCTTCGGACCAAATGCTGCAGACCAGCATCATACACCGAGTGATACCAGAACTCTGAAAGCCGGAGAATGTGTGCTGATCGATATGGGTTGTGTATGGAAGGGCTACTGTTCAGATATGACAAGAACATTCTACTGCAAATCTGTTGACGATGAGCAGGCGGCAATTCATGATCTGGTGCGCACTGCAGTTGAGAAGGCTGAGGCAGTGATCAAACCGGGGGTTCGTTTCTGTGATATCGATGCGCAGGCAAGAAATCTGATCGATGAGGCTGGATACAGCGAATACTGGAAGATTCGTCTTGGACACTTTATCGGACAGGAAGACCATGAGTACGGAGATGTAAGCCCAATTAATAAAAATGTTGCAGAGCCGGGAATGATCTTCTCTATTGAGCCAGGAATCTACATCGAAGGAAGATATGGTGTACGTGTAGAAGACCTTGTACTGGTAACAGAAGATGGACATGAACTTCTGAATGCAGTTGATAAGAAGTACAGAATCGTAGGATAATACATATTTAACATATTTTAATTTAAGGCATATCTTAACATGAAGAATATTATTTCGGAGTGTAAAGATATGCCTTATTCAATTATGTTAGATGCAGGCCATGGCGGACGTCAGTTGTGCAAAAAAGAATCATTTAATGTGGCTGCATATATCAGATTATCGCGAGAAGATGGCGATAAAGAAGAAAGTAACAGTGTAAGAAATCAAAAAAAACTCATAACAGATTATGTGTTAAAGCAAGAAAATCTTGTTCTGTATGATATGTATGTTGACGATGGATATACTGGTACGAATTTTAAGCGCCCAGGTTTTCAGAGAATGTTGGAAGATATTCAAGATAGAAAGGTAAATTGTGTCGTAGTAAAAGATTTGTCAAGGTTTGGGCGTGATTATATCGAAACCGGCAGATATCTGGAAAGAATATTTCCCGAGTTGGGAGTGCGGTTTATCTCATTGGCAGATAACATTGACAGTATGGGACAGATATATGACATGTTGTTGGCAATCAAGAATATTTTCAATGAACAGTATGCAAGAGACATTTCCCAAAAAGTACAGACAGCTATAAGAACCAAACAAAAGGCAGGGGAATTTATCGGAGCATTTCCAAGTTATGGGTACAAAAAATCTGCGGCCGATAAAAATAAGCTGGAAATTGATGAATATGCGGCTTCCGTTGTCCGCAGAATCTTCTCTTTATATATTCAGGGATATGGGAAACAGAAAATTGCAGGCATTTTGAATGCAGAAGGAGTGCTCTGCCCATCAGAATATAAAAAGTTCAATGGTGAAAATTACAGGAACAGTAACTGTCTGGAAGGTACAACATACTGGTCATATTCCACGATCAACAGTATTCTTCATAAAGAGATATATATTGGAAATATGGTGCAGGGAACGAAACATCAAAATATTGGAAGACGACAAAAAAGAACATCCAAACAGGAGTGGGTCATTATTGCACACACACATGAACCGATTATAGACCAGGCGACTTGGGATAAGGTGCAGTCTCTTTTACGGAAAAGAACAAAAAAGACAAAAACGATTTGACAATTCAGAAAAAATGTTAGATAATAGTATTAGTTACTATTATTAGTTACTATTATTATAAATACAAAGGAGCTTATATGGCAATTTACAAATGCAGCGTATGTGGTGCAATCTATGATGAAGCCAAAGAAGGAAAACCTCTTTCCGAACTTCCATGTTGCCCTATATGTAAACAGCCGGTCTCAAAGTTTGTATTAGTACCGGAGGAGAGTAGAAAAGAACCTGTTAAGACTTATGAAGGAGATCTGGCTTATGATGCAGCTACTGCAAGAGATGATGCGTCCTGCCGTTATATGAAGGAGATTCATCAGATGGCAGTTACTGGACGATCCATTGGAGGTGCAATGAGCACGCAGATGCCGATGCCCGGATGGGATGATATTCTCTTACTGGGGGCTCAGCTTAATCCGCCGCCGTTGAATGACGGGGAAGAAGTGGATACCAGAACGATCATTGGAAAGCATGCGAAAAAGCCGATGGTGCTTGAAAGCCCGGTTTACATATCTCACATGTCTTTTGGTGCATTGTCTAAGGAAATCAAGGTTGCACTGGCAAAAGGATCTGCTATGGCAAGGACAGCGATGTGCAGCGGGGAAGGAGGAATTCTTCCGGAAGAGAAGGAAGCTGCATACAAATATATCTTTGAATATATTCCGAATAAATATAGTGTTACGGATGAGAATCTGAAGACATCAGATGCTATTGAGATTAAGATAGGACAGGGAACAAAACCGGGGATGGGAGGACATCTGCCCGGAGAAAAAGTAACGGAAGAAATTGCAGCTATACGTGGGAAGAAAAAAGGGGAGGATATCCAGAGCCCAAGTAAATTCCCGGAGATTCAGAGTAAAGAAGACCTTCGAGCCATGGTCGATATGTTAAGAGAACGCTCTGACGGCAGACCGATTGGAATTAAGATAGCTGCCGGAAGAATCGAACAGGATCTGGAATACTGTGTATATGCACGCCCAGATTTTATTACGATTGATGGTAGGGGCGGTGCGACAGGATCAAGTCCATTTTTCTTAAGAGAAGCAACTTCTGTTCCGACGATCTATGCTCTGGCAAGGGCAAGAAAATATCTGGATACGGTGCATGCAGACATTGATCTTGTCATCACAGGCGGACTCCGTGTGTCGGCAGATTTTGCAAAGGCATTGGCAATGGGAGCTGATGCTGTAGCAATTGCAAGTGCAGGATTGATTGCCGCAGCCTGTCAGCAATACCGGATCTGCGGAAGTGGAAACTGCCCGGTGGGAATCGCGACTCAGGATCCTGAACTGAGAGCAAGACTGAAGGTGGATGCTGCTGCCCAGCGAGTGGCAAATTTCCTGAATGTTTCCAACGAGGAGTTAAAAACATTTGCGCGGGTAACAGGAAATTACTCAGTACACGGACTTTCCGTGGATCATCTGGTGACAACAGACAGAGATATCGCTGAATATACTGCCATCCGCCATATTGGGGAGCCATCTGCCAATGTGGCAGCGCAGCCGATAAAACAGGAGAATCAAAAGGAGAATATGATGGGAAAATATAAATGTAAAATATGTGGAGAAGTATTTGAGGTAAAGGATGGAGAGACCCCAGTCTGTCCTGTCTGCAAAGCAACAGGGGATAATCTGGAACTTATTACAGAACAAAAAATCAGCCCTTATGCCGGAACACAGACAGAGAAGAATCTGGAAGCAGCTTTCGCAGGAGAGTCAGGTGCCCGAAACAAATATACCTTCTTTGCTTCTGTGGCTCAGAGAGAAGGTTTTGAACAGATTGCCGCACTTTTCCTTAAGACGGCTGAAAATGAGAGAGAACATGCGAAGATGTGGTTCAAAGAATTGAATGGGATTGGCAGTACTGCCGAGAATCTATTAGCTGCTGCAGAAGGTGAAAATTATGAGTGGACAGATATGTATGATGATTTTGCAAAGACGGCTGAAAAGGAAGGATTCCCAGAACTTGCCCACAAGTTCCGCATGGTAGGTGCGATTGAAAAGCGTCACGAGGAACGTTATCGCGCATTGCTTAAGAATGTAGAGATGGCAGAGGTATTTGCAAAGAGTGAGGTTAAGGTGTGGGAATGCCGTAACTGTGGCCATATTGTCGTAGGTACGAATGCCCCAGAGATCTGTCCGGTATGTGCATATCCGCAGAGTTTCTTTGAGATTACGGAAGAAAATTATTAATAAGTATGGAGTGGAACAGCGCAAGTGAGTTGAACTTACTTGCGCTATTTACGTCCGGCACATGGCGGACGTGATTTTGGGGCTGTATACAATGGGCGTCGGGAAAAAGATGATAATCTACGTCTGGTACTGGCAATCGGAGAGATTCTGCAGAATAATGATATTGATGTAGAGTACACGCGAACAACGGATGTCTATGAGACTCCATATGAAAAAGCAATGGAGGCTAATAATGCAGGAGTGGATTTCTTTATTTCGATTCATCGAAATTCATTTCCAACAGATAATGAAGTGTCAGGAGTGGAAAGCCTGGTATACAGTCTTACAGGATTGAAATACCAGATGGCGCAGCAGATCAATGAACAATTAGAGACAATAGGATTTGTGAATCTCGGAGTCAAGGCGCGGCCGAATCTGGTCGTGCTTCGTAAGACAGAGATGCCGGCAGTACTGGTGGAAGTAGGATTTATTAATTCAGATATAGATAATCGGCTGTTTGATGAGAATTTCGAAGAAATCGCACAGGCAATTGCCACCGGCATTTTGGATACACTGAATTACGCAGGTGTGATACAGGAGAATAATTACCGTGTCCAGGTGGGAGCATTTCGCAATCGTACTTATGCAGAAAGATTATTAGATGAACTGATGGAGCAGGAATTCCCGGCTTATATTAACGATTCTGGACCATATTATCGTGTCCAGGTGGGTGGATATGAGAACTTGAATGAAGCTGCCGATATGGAGCGTCGCCTGAAGCGGGCTGGGTATCCGACAGTAATTGTAAAATGAGTTAGAGCAGAATAGATTTTACACAAATTTTTCACGAATATTTTTGGAACTTAACATTTTTTTCTTATAATGCACTTGAAAGAGAAGTAGATAGTGAGCTTTTAGGAGGATTCGTGATGAGAGAATTATGGAACGTTGTTAATAAAATATTTGGTGAAGATTCTGCGATAGGTGCATTTCTGGCGGTCAATATTATCTGTTGGACCATAGGAACATTGGTGTTGGGGCTGGTATTTTGCGTGATAACAGGAACGGTTGTAGGCACATGTATTACCAGACTTATGTGCGCGGCAATTTATGCAGGAATTATTATGGGACTTTTCGGGGGAATATTTTTCTTAATGCGTAGGCAGTCATAATTTAAATTGAGATTTTTCATTCATAAATATAGTTGTGATAGTAAAAAGGGCTGGTTTTGAGTAGAATTCAAGGCTGGCTTTTTTTGACGTAACAAAGAGACTATGTTAAGATATTCCTGAAAAGAAAAGAATCCGCGGAAGCGGTGGAGGAGATAGATATGGCAGGAAAATTAGAATTTAGAGCAAAGTTAAGCGGTGTGTTAGAGTTTGCCAAGAGCAAGGGCGGAAAGATTGCGCTGGAAGACGTGGAAAAGTATTTTGAAGATGATCAGCTCTCACAGGAACAGATGGATCTGGTGTGTGAATATCTGATGTCCCAGAAGATGGTGGTGTTAGGATATGTGAAAAAGGGAGGAACCATAAAAGAGAAGAAAGAAGAGCCAGTCGCTTTGAGTAAAGAAGAACAGGCATATATCGAAGATTATCTGAGAGATATTGCTCAGCTTCGAGATAACAATATGGAAGAAGTACGTATGGCTTATTATCTTCCGAAGGTGATTGAGGAAGCAATAAAGATGCATCATCCAGATATCTTCATAGGTGACATGATTCAGGAAGGAAGTATCAGCCTTATGTTGGCCTTAAACGCGACTGGAGAAGGAAAAGAAGATGAAGCAAAGATTATGGAAGAAGTACGTGCCGGAATACAGACGCTGATAGAATCACAGACAGAGACCAAGCGCCAGGATAAGAAGATGGTAGAACGGGTGTCCGAACTGGAAGAAACCATTCAGAATATGAAAGAAGAATTCGGAAGAGAAGTCAGTGCGGAAGAAGTTGCCGAACGGCTTGGAGTTACAGAAGAAGAATTAGGAGATATCCTGAAATTAGCAGGAGAAGACTCATAGGGGACACGGTAATTTTAATTTGGGACGGAGGAAAATGAAAAAACCCCCGTCCCAAATTAGCCTTTTGGAAGTGAGAAGATGAATTCGGTTCCCACTCCTTCTGTGCTTATAACATTGATGTTTTCGCCATGTGCCTGGATTGCCTCCTTGACGATGGCGAGTCCGAGCCCTGTCCCTTTTTTGTCTTTGCCGCGGGAGAGGTCGGATTTGTAAAAGCGCTCCCAGATCTTGTTCAGGGAATTCCTTGGAATTCCAATACCGTCGTCTTTGACGGAGGTATAGATCTTGTCTCCCCGCCGGGTAGTCTCGATGGTAATAGAGGAATCTGGGTCGCTGAATTTTATGGCGTTGTCAATCAGATTATAGAGAACCTGTTGAATTTTGCGTTTATCTGCGTATGCATTCAGATGTTTGGTGGCAAATAATAATTCTATGGATATTTTTTTCTGTGTGCAGGTGCCTTCGAAGGAGGCGGCCACGTTTTTAATCATCTCGTGGATGTCGAATGTCTCTTTATTGAGAAGCAGATTCTTAGTGTCAAATTCGTTCAGGGTCAGGAGATCCTGGGTCAGATCAGTCAGTCGCTCTGTCTCAAATAATATAATTTTCAGATATTTTTCGTGTAATTCCGATGGAATTGTACCGTCGACCATAGCTTCTACATATCCTTTGATAGAGGTCAGTGGAGATCGGAAGTCGTGGGAAACATTTGCCACGAATTTCTTCTGGTAATCTTCCATATCCTTTAATTGTGAGGACATATAGTTCAATGATGCAGAGAGGTAACCCATCTCGTCTTCGGTGTTTACCGGAATCTCATATTCCAGATTGCCAGAGGCATATTGCTTGGCGGCTTCTGTTACCTTGCGAAGCGGTCGGTATACGAAGAACTGGAACGCGAGAAGTATCATGAATGAGAGCAAATATATCACAATCATTGTAATCGTAGTCGCGCGAAGCAGAATGTGCTGAAATTCATTCAGGTCGGATACGTATTTATGAATGAGCAGATATCCTTTTGGAGAGTAGTTATACACGACAGGGGCAATGACGGTGATAACATCTTCGTCAAAATAACCGTGGTAATCGCCAGTCTGTGATTGGGAACTTCCACTTTCGGCCGGATTAAAATCTTCGATGACAGAAGGAGACATTGGGTAGTCGTAAGGCTGCGCAGAGAAAAGAACATTCCCTTCTTTATCAACAAACCATACGGCTGCATCAAGCTGTGTCTCGATTCCGGATAGTTGAAGTGCTACTTCAGAACCATCCAGTTCATTGGAAAAATAAGAGGACAGATAATTGTTGGCAATCAGGTTTGCTTCTGTATACATCGTTGAAGTCAGGTAATTCTGCATAGGAGTTTCCATCAGGCTGGAAGTCAGAGTAGCTACGGTAAAGAGACTGAGAAACCCGAAGATAATATAAACAATGATGAATTTTAGATATAATGTGCTGCGCATAGGGCTCCTTTCTCACCTGTGAAAATGCAATTATTTTACTTCAAATTTATAACCGATTCCCCAGACCGTGCTAAGGCTCCAGGAAGGATGATCTTTGATCTTTTCACGGAGACGCTTAATATGAACGTCAACAGTTCGGGTGTCACCAATATATTCATATCCCCAGATCTGGTCTAACAATTGTTCGCGTGTGAAGACCTGATTCGGCGAGGCTGCCAGGAAATACAGTAATTCCAGTTCTTTTGGCGGCATGTCGACTGTTACACCGTCTACTAATACAGAATAATTGGTCAGATTAATCGTAATACCTGGGTATTCTACACATTTTCCCTTATCTTCTTTTGGAGAATCTGCTTTTTGAATCGGTTGATAACGGCGTAAGACTGCTTTGACACGGGCTACCATTTCTTTGGAATCAAAAGGCTTCATAATGTAATCATCTGCTCCAAGTTCCAGACCAAGTACTTTGTCGAAGACTTCACCTTTGGCAGACAGCATGATGATTGGAACATTAGATTTTGTGCGGATTTCACGGCAAACCTGATAGCCGTCAATGCCAGGAAGCATAAGATCCAGCAGAATCAGATTGGGCTGATAAGTTTCATAGGCGATCAGTGCCTTTTCTCCGTCATGCACCATCATAGTATCAAAACATTCTTTGGTAAGATATAGAGAAATCAATTCAGCGATATTTTCATCATCATCTACAATCAATATTTTTTGTTTGTTCACTTTATTACTCCTCCTCAGGAATTATTCCAGTCATTTATTTTAGTTCCACAATTGTAACACCGGCATCTCCTTCACCGAATGCACCGAGCCGGAAAGACTTTACATGCTTTTGGCGCCGCAGATAGGTGTGAATACCAGCTCTTAATGCGCCGGTTCCTTTCCCGTGAACAACTCGCACGGATGAAAGATGAGCCAGATAAGCATCATCCAGATATTTATCCAGTTCAGCAACTGCTTCATCTACTGTTTTGCCGAGAAGATTAATCTCTGGACTTACGGAAAGAGATTTACCCATCTTCATCTTGCCTTTGCTGGTCTGATGCATCTTTTTGGCTGAGTAAGAAGGTGCTTCTTCGATAATCTCCAGATCGGAAATAGGAACCTGTGAGCGAAGAATTCCCATCTGTACTGTAACGTTTCCCTTAGAATCGGGCAACGAAGTGACCGTCCCGTTCAGATTCATGCTTAAGACTTTAACGGATTCCCCAAGCTTGAAGTCACTTGGCTTATGCTGCTTGCGTGGCTTTTGGGTCTCCAGCTTCATGCCGGAACGTGTAGAATCCATTTTCTTGCGAAGACGTTCGCGTTCTTTTTCCATCTCTGCAACGGAAATGTTCTCTTTGCCAAATTTGCGGAAATTACGCATGGTCTCGTCAGCAGTTTCTTTGGCGTCGGCTAATATTGCATGAGCTTTTTCATTTGCCTCTCGGAGAATACGTTCTTTTTGTTCTTCCAGTTTTTCTTGCTTTTGCTTCGTCTCCGTCTTTAAGCGTTCCAATTCTCGCTTGTAAGCAGCAATCTCTTCCTGCTCTTTTTGAATGGTCCGTTTACTGGTCTCCAGATCGGTCAGAAGATCTTCGAAGGATTCATCCTGCTCGGTCAGATGTGTCTTGGCTTCCTGGATGATATAGTCCGGAAGGCCAAGCTTTCCTGCGATGGCAAATGCATTGCTCTTGCCGGGAATTCCGATTAACAGGCGATACGTCGGGCGTAAAGTCTCCAAGTCGAATTCGCAGCAGGCATTTTCTACTCCAGGTGTAGACAGGGCAAATACTTTCAATTCACTATAGTGAGTCGTTGCCATGGTACGGATGCCACGCTGATGTAGATGGTTCAAAATGGCGATTGTCAGGGCAGCACCTTCGGTAGGATCTGTACCGGCACCCAATTCATCGAACAGTACCAGGGAATGTTCATCTACGTGTTTCAAGAAAGATACGATATTGGTCATATGGGAAGAGAAGGTACTTAGGCTTTGCTCAATACTCTGCTCGTCGCCGATATCTGCGTATACATTGTCAAAGACAGCCAGTTCTGAACGATCCAGTGCTGGAATATGAAGTCCAGCCTGCCCCATCAATGTAAATAGACCTACCGTTTTTAAAGAAACGGTTTTTCCTCCGGTGTTCGGACCAGTGACAATCAAGAGGTCGAATTCGTCGCCCAATGTAATGGTGATCGGTACAACCTTCTTTTTATCCAGAAGTGGATGGCGACCTTCGCGAATGTGAATGCGTCCCTCGGTGTTGAACCGGGGCATGGAAGCGTTCATATCCAGAGCCAGACTGCCCCTTGCAAAGATAAAATCCAGTTCACTGAGAACAGAGTAATCGGTGCGGATGGTCTCAATATATTCGGCAGCATCTACACTTAGACGTGCCAGGATGACTTGGATCTCTTCCTGTTCCTTTCCATAGAGTTCTTTTAAATCGTTGTTCAGCTTCACGACTGCCATTGGCTCGATGAAGAGTGTAGAGCCGGTAGCCGACTGATCGTGGATCAGACCGGATACCTGACTGCGGTACTCTGCTTTTACAGGGATACAGTAGCGTTCTCCACGCATGGTAATGATTGCATCTTGCAGATAAGTGCGAAGAGAGCCGTTGACCAGTCCGGTTAAGGTTGCGTGGACTTTGTCGTTGATCTGGTTGATCGAACGGCGGATATGCTTCAAAGTACTGCTGGCATCATCGCTGATCTCGTCTTCTTCCAGAATGCAGCGGCGAATCTCTGTTGTTAAGATAGAAACAGGCTCTAATTGCTGGAAAAATGTGTCCAGACAATCTTCCAAATCGTCTGCATTCTCATGGCGACCATATGATCTGGCCCTTCCGGCGGCTTCCAGAAGCTTGCAGATACGAAGCAACTCGCCGCTTCCAAGAGCAGCACCGATCTCCAGACGCTTCAGGGAATCATTGACAGGATTACATCCACTAAAGGAAAGGCGGCCCTTCTTAACAATTCGCGTAAATGCGGCGGCTGTCTGCTCCTGAGCCGTCTGTATATCTGACAGTGAGGTCATGGGTTTCAGTCTCCGGCAGCGCTCTTTGCCGCTGAAAGAAGAAGCCTGCTCTGTTAATAATTCAATTATTTTATTGTATTCTAGTTTTGTTAAAGTTTTCTTATTCATCTTATTCACCTAGACCTATTCTACCTTATTTGCGCAACAAAGAAAAGGATAAATATTGAACATTCGCTATTCTTACGCTATACTATAAGAAGGATTGTAAAGGAGTAAATGCGTCTATGGAGGAGCAGAAAGATCCCAAAGAAGAAAATCAGGAGTATTCATTTCTTCAGGAAACCATCAAAGAGAAGCAGGGTGGTATTCGAAAATTCTTTTTCCGTGCAGCCGGGTGGGGACTGGTATTCGGAGTCTGTGCCAGTCTTAGCTTTTTTGCGCTTAAACCGATGTTAGACGAACGATTTCAGGACAATCCACAAGAAGTAACCATTCCACAGGATGAAGATGAGGTGGAAGGGGAAGAAGAAAATCAGGATCAAGAACAGACGGAACCGGTGATTCTGAATGATGACAGTTATCGACAGATGCAGCAAGAATTAAAGGCTGCTTCTGTAAAAGCAGGAAAGTCCATGGTAGAGATTGTTGGACGGACAGAAGGTCAGGGAGAAGCGAAAGAGGCATCAGGAAATAATATCTCTGGCCTTATAGTCGCAGACAACGGAAGAGAGCTTCTGGTATTGGGAAAAAAGATCCCTGAAGAAGAAGCAGAAAAATTACAGATTGTATTTTGTGATGGACAGAGTTATCCTGCGAGTCTGAAGAAAAGTGACAGTATACTTGGGTTTGGAATCTATGCGGTGAATCGTGCAGATATCCTGGATACTACCTGGACACAGATTGAGACCGCCACATTGGGAAGCTCTAATGTAGTGAAGAATGGCGATGTGGTAATCGCAGCCGGGAGGCCTTTTGGGGTAAATGAAGCTGTAGGATATGGCCTGGTGGTTTCTAATGAAGATAGAGCAGAACTGACTGATGGACATTATCAGCTGCTTCGCACAGATATTACTGGAATTGAAAATGGCAGTGGTTTTGTGGTAAATCGAGATGGTGCAGTTGTTGCAGTGATTGATCAGAATATGGCAGAAGAAGGCAATGAAAAATTGATCACAGGATATGGTATTTCTGATATTAAGAATATTATTGAATGCCTGTCCAATGGAAAATCTGTTCCTTACATTGGAATCCGGGGCGGCGATGTTACAAATGAAATAGAAGAGGCGGGCGTTCCTCAGGGAATCTATGTAAAAGAAGTAGAAGTAGAATCTCCGGCGATGGCGGCAGGAATCCAGAGTGGAGATGTCATTACCTGTATCGAAGATATCCAGATCACATCTTATGACATTTACCACAGTGTACTGATGCGCAAGTCAGAGGGAGATAAGATTATTATTAAAGGGCTTCGCCAGGGCGCAGATGGCTATGTTGATATAGAATTTAATGTGACTGTCGGAAGCAAAAAATAAAAATGACAACGAATTAGAAAGAGGCAGACAATATGAGATATATTAATACCCTTCATGAAGGGGAGATTATCCGGAATGTATACCTATGCAAGGGAAAACGTTCCGCAGAGACAAGAAACGGCAAACCATATGACAATCTGATCCTTCAGGACAAGACAGGAACCCTGGATGGCAAAGTCTGGGCTCCTAACTCCGGCGGAATCGCAGATTATGACGAGATGGATTTTATTGAAGTATATGGAGAAGTTATCAGCTATAATAACAACCTGCAATTGAACATTAAGCAGATCCGCAAAGCTCTGGAAGATGAATATGTAGCAGCCGATTATATGCCGACGACTGAGAAAAGCACAGATAAAATGTATCAGGAATTACTGGGATATGTGAAACAGATTCAAAATCAGTATCTTAAACAGGTGGTGGAATACTATTTTGTAAAAGATGAAAAATTCATCAAAAGATTCAAAGCACATTCAGCGGCTAAGAGTGTCCATCATGGATTCTCAGGTGGATTGCTGGAACATACACTTAGCGTAGTAAAATTCTGCGAATACATGGTAGGGGCCTATCCAATCCTGAACCGCGACCTCCTGTATGCGGCAGCCATCTGCCACGACATCGGTAAGACCAAAGAATTGTCCTCCTTCCCCGAAAATGACTACACAGATGATGGACAATTACTGGGGCACATCGTCATCGGAGTAGAGATGGTCGGCGATGCAATCCGCTCCATCCCGGGCTTCCCAGAAAAGCTCGCAAGCGAACTCAAACACTGCATCATCGCACACCACGGTGAACTCGAATACGGTTCCCCGAAAAAACCGGCACTGGCAGAAGCATTGGCACTCAACTTCGCAGACTGCACAGACGCCAAGATGCAGACATTGACAGAAATATTCAAAGACAAAAACAGCAACGACTGGCTAGGGTACAATCGGTTGTTCGAATCCAACTTAAGAAAAACAACAATGGGGACGTAGTATTGTTGCAAAGTACTACGTCCCCAATTAACTTTTGCCCTGTACCCAAATGATAAAATGAGGTATGTTTATGCAAAAAAATGATATGGTGACGGTTACAATTGAAGATATGGGAACATCGGGTGAGGGCATTGGCAAGGTGGATGGATACACGTTGTTTATCAAGGATGCAATCATTGGTGATGTTGTGGAAGCTAAGATCATGAAGGCGAAGAAGAATTATGGGTATGCAAGATTGATGAATATTCTTGCGCCTTCGGAATATCGTGTAAAAAATCCGGAATGTTCTATGGCGCGGAAATGTGGCGGATGCCAGATCCAGGAGATGGAATATGGACGGCAATTGCAGTTTAAGATGGATAAAGTGAGGGGGAATCTCATGCGTATTGGCGAGGTGCCGGAGGAGTTGCTGGATCGTGTGATGGAACCGATTGTGGGGATGGATGAACCATTTCACTATCGGAATAAAGCTCAGTTCCCGGTTGGAACGGATAAAGAGGGCAATATCGTTACAGGGTTCTATGCGGGAAGAACGCACAGTATCATCCCGAATACAGACTGCTCCCTCGGCGTGCCGGTTAATGAAAAGATCTTGAAATGTATTCTTGCATTTATGGAAGAATACGGTATCCGTGCGTATGATGAGGAAAAGCACAGCGGACTGGTTCGTCATGTCCTGATCCGATATGGATTTACGACAAAGGAGATCATGGTCTGTCTTGTTATCAATGGAAATAGTCTTCCGTGTGGGGAGATTCTGGCAGAACGTCTGGCACAGATTCCTGGAATGACCAGCATTACCTTAAGCATCAATAAAGAAAAGACGAATGTAATCATGGGCAATCAGATCAAGCCTTTGTGGGGACAGACTTATATCACCGATTATATCGGAAATATAAAGTATCAGATCTCCCCATTGTCTTTTTATCAGGTTAATCCTATACAGACGGAGAAGTTATACGGACTGGCACTGGAGTATGCAGATCTTCATGGAAATGAGACGGTATGGGATCTCTACTGCGGAATCGGAACCATCTCTCTCTTTCTCGCACAGAGGGCAAAGAAAGTTTATGGCGTAGAGATTGTGCCGCAGGCCATTGATGATGCGAAAAACAACGCTAAAATCAACGGAATTACGAATGCAGAATTCTATGTCGGGAAAGCAGAGGAAGTCCTGCCGGAGTATTATGCGGCTTATGAGCGAGAACATGGCGGTAAGACGGCACATGCAGATGTGATTGTGGTGGATCCACCGAGGAAAGGATGCGAAGAATCATTGCTTCAGACCATGGTAGATATGCAGCCGGATCGGATCGTGTATGTAAGCTGTGATTCTGCAACGCTGGCAAGGGATGTGAAGCATCTGAGGAGATGTGGGTATGAACTGGAGCGAGTAAGGGCTGTAGATCAATTCCCTCACACCGTGCATGTGGAGACTGTGTGTTTGCTGAGTAGGGTGAAATAATTATTTGGCAAAAGCAATGAGGTACTTATTGATATAAAGAAGTTTGATAACCCAAGAGGGGTAAGAAATAATACGATTTTACGTAGAAAAGCAGAGTTTTGATGACTCTGCTTTTTCTATAATGAAAAATGTTTGGAATTACTGAACATGGGGTAAACAATAACATAGTATGCGGAAACTGAACGATGTCAGAAAAAAGCTGT